>CAJFVQ010000018.1 GCA_904420535.1 Candidatus Cryptoclostridium obscurum | reverse complement strand
TAAAATCATAAGAAAAACCACCGCTTCGCCGACAAAATGCCTGCGTAACGGTGATTTTACATTTGGAGCGGGTGAAGGGAATCGAACCCTCGTATACGGCTTGGGAAGCCGTCGCTCTACCATTGAGCTACACCCGCATATATATTTTAAGACCACCTTTGGAAGATGGTCTTACTGACTGGTGGTGACGCGTAGGGGATTCGAACCCCTGAATGCCAGCGTGAAAGGCTGGTGAGTTAAGCCGCTTCTCCAACGCGCCAATTTGGTGAGCCATCGGCGATTCGAACGCCGGACACCCTGATTAAAAGTCAGGTGCTCTGCCTGCTGAGCTAATGGCTCGTCACAAGATAGTATTATAAAGCATCTTGTGTCTTTTGTCAATATATTTCTTAGTTTTTTTTAACCTTTTTTATTTAAAAATCACTTCTTATAATGGTTTGAGTCCGCTCAGGCCCCACTGCCACAATGGAAATTTTCGCATCAGTTAATTCCTCAATCCGAGCAATATAGTCCTGAGCTTCTTTGGGCAGATCTTCAAATTTGCGGCAAGAAGAAATATCGCACATCCAACCGGGCATAGTTTCATAAATTGGTCTGCATTGCTCCATTTCACTGAGAGCAGCGGGAAACTCTTTTAATATTTTATCGCCACATTGATAAGCAACACAAAGTTTGATTTCTTCGATTCCATCTAGAACATCTAATTTCGTCAAAGCCAAGTCAGTAATGCCGTTTACGCGAACGCTGTAACGAACCACAACAGCATCGAACCACCCACAGCGGCGTGGACGACCTGTGGTGGTGCCGAATTCATGTCCTTTTTGGCGCAAAGCTTCCCCCATATCATCCTCTAACTCCGTAGGAAGGGGACCATTCCCTACGCGGGTCGTATAAGATTTGGCGACACCAATGACTTTGTCAACCCAAGTAGGACCAACCCCGCTACCGGTAAGGGCACCCCCCGCGATGGGATTCGAAGAAGTGACAAAAGGATATGTTCCATGGTCAATATCGAGATGAGTTGCTTGAGCTCCTTCAAAAAGGACGTTTTGCCCTGCTTTTAAAGCGTCATAAAGCAAAACAGATGTGTCAGCCACAAAGGGACGCACTCGTTCCGCCAACACCATGAATTCAGCAACCATGGATTCCATGTCCAAAGGATCTGCGCCATATACCTTCGTTAATAAAGTATTTTTCTGCTCTAAAACAATCTGCAATTTTCTGCGAAATTCTTTTTCATCCATTAAATCACAGACGCGGATACCAACACGATTCACTTTATCGACGTATGCGGGACCGATTCCCCTGCCCGTTGTACCAATTTTTCCATCAGCTTTGGCCTGTTCTTCCAGGGTGTCCAAAATTTTGTGATACGGCATAATCAAATGCGCTCGATCGGAAATATGAAAATGCTCAAAAGAAACGCCGCGCCTCTTCAAACAATCAATTTCATCAAGAATCACCGCCAAGTCAATCACAACACCGTTGCCGATTAAATTAAGACTTTTTGGATTGAGGATTCCCGAAGGAATCAAATGAAGTTTATATTCTTCCTCGCCATTAATCACAGTGTGACCAGCGTTATTGCCGCCCTGAGAACGAACGACTACTTCAGACTTTTCTGCAAGGAAATCTGTTACTTTCCCTTTTCCTTCATCGCCCCACTGGGCGCCAATTACAATGATTGCGGACATAGTTTTACCGCCTTTCCATATATCGTCCATGGGCAAGGACTCATGAAATATTCATAATTTCAGCATAACCCATCGGATACCGTAGTTATTATACTGGATTGCGCTGGCTCTGTCAAATCTTAGCAATTCTATCATCATTACTACGCAGCAATTCTAATATGTTGCCAATGTTGCTTCGTCATATATTACGATATTTTAAAGAGAGTACCATATGTTTCCGCGTTTTGCCATGAACCCATCTTTTTTAATTATGAGTGGAGTAACGCCAAGGAGGATTTGGCAGTTATATGTTCAATGGTAAACTCCAGCATCGTAGTGCGTGCCAGTGATTTATCCATTTCTGCGACAACGGCATTTTCATCGGGATTATAACGCAACCCCAAACTATGAAGTGCTGCCTTTTTCTCTTCTTCATCACTGATGATTCGTATACGTCCAAAAGCGATCACACTGCGAAAGTATGTATTGAATTCGTCGGGATGCACCTCATCTTGATCAATGACACAAAAAGACGCTTTGTCACAATGATGAATCGCATCGATCTTATGGCCCTCCAAAGCACAATGAAAATAAATTTTATGATCCTCCAGCCCATAACTCAGTGGAATCGTATAAGGATATCCTTCATCTCCCAAAAGGCCTAAAACTCCGGAAGTGCCTCGTTCAAGAATGGCATAAGCTTCTTCTTGAGATAACTTCTGCTTTTTTCTTCTCATTTCGCGGAACATAAAATCACACCTTTCTGCCATTTCCGTAAAAAGCGGGATGGTTGCCATCCCGCTTTCCGTTCTTATATTTTTATCCGATCATGAACACGTAATTTTAACTATTGTATATTTTAACAAATTTTGCTTTCAGAATACCGGGAATCTCCATGAATTTGGACAATTCTGCTTCACTTAATTCCCGATCCACAGAGAGGATAATCATGGCATTGCCTTTATCGTCAGGTGCACACTGCATGGCACCGATATTGATTCCCATATCGCCAATGATGGCACCCACTTGACCAATGCGGCCGGGTTTATCTTCGTTCACAATGAAAATCATATTCTGGGTCGGTTTGATGTCAAAGAAGAAATTATCTACCCGGTTGATGCGAATTTCATCATGCCCCGCAACCATACCGGCGAAAGTGTGCTCCCCTTTCTGCCCTTTGATTTTTACTTTCAAAAGGTTTTTAAAGCGTTTGTCATCCTGTTTCAGCACCGTGGCCATGGCGATTCCTTCTTCTTCTGCAATAACGCCGGCATTCACATAATTGACGCGGCCCGTCATAACAGGTTCAAAAAGTCCCTTTAATACAGCCAGAGTAATGGTTTTCGTATTGAAATTTACGGCTTCTCCACCGAAGGTTACCTGAATGGATTCCACAGGATCCTTCCAAATGCCATAGTAAAGATTGCCAAGACGTTCCCCTAATTTTAAATAATCAAAAAGACCTTCCATTTCATCGGGGCCGACAGTGGGTAAGTTCACGGCATTGGGGACAATATTACCGGAAAGGACATTAATCACTTCTTCCGCAACACAAATCCCGACATTATCCTGAGCTTCAAAAGTATCAGCACCGAGATGAGGGGTGAATACTACTTTGTCGCTTTGAAGCAAGGGAGACGTTAAATTGGGTTCATCCTTCAAAACGTCAATGGCGGCCGAAGCAACTTTACCACTTTGAATTGCTTCGTAAAGATCTTCTTCGTTATAGAGGCCTCCACGAGCGCAGTTGACGACGCGGAGTCCGTCTTTGGCCAGATTCAAGATATTCTTTTCAACCATGCCAAGGGTTTCCGGTGTTTTGGGAGTATGGATGGTAAGGAAGTCTACCTCCTTCATCAAATCCTCCAACGTTTCCTTTTTCTCCACACCGAAACGCTCAAAACGTTCATCAGCGATGTAGGGATCATAGGCGATAATTTTCATACCAAACCCCTTCATACGAACAGCGACTTTAGAGCCGATACGCCCCAAACCGATGATGCCGAGGGTTTTCCCGTAAAGTTCAGAACCTTTAAATTTGGTGCGATCCCATTCATGGCGACGAATCATGGCGTCAGCCTGGGGAATCCGGCGATTTGAGGCCAATAATAAAGCAATGGTATGTTCTGCGGTAGTAGTCGTGTTGGCATCAGGAGTATTTACTACGATGATGCCACGTTTACTTGCGCCATCCATTTCAATATTATCAACGCCGTTACCGGCGCGACCAACAACTTTTAAATTGGTAGCTTTGGCGTAAAGCTCTTCGTTCACTTTTGTAACACTGCGGACGATTAAGGCGTCGTATTCACCAATAATTTTCAGAAGCTCATCCCTTTTAATCGTAGGATTAAAATCAACGTCCAGCCCCGCTTCTCTCAACTTTTCTACGCCTTTATCCGCAATTCTTTCTGCAACGAGTACTTTCAAATACTTCGCCTCCATTTCTGACCGAGAACTAAGAATACTTAATTTTTATTATACTTCTTTTTTTGAATATTTGCAAGTATTATCTCCCTTTCCCCAACCAAACTCTTCTATCAAATCGAGGGGTTGAAATACAATCTATTTGACCGAAAGCATATGTTTTTCGCACATTTTAGATTTCATATTCATTAAAAAATACAGCTAAAACCGTTTCTAAGCTACGTATCCGCATTAAAACCGTTTGGAATAGCTTTGGAGATAAAATGCTCTCATCTTATCACATTCCTCCCGTGGGATCGCTTGAATTTCCTCGGGAAACAACTGAGAGATCAACCATGCTCTGGCATTCTTTTCCGCGACCATGGCCAAAGCGTCTACATCGCCGGTAGTCTTTCCGCAACACAAAACCCCGGAGGCTTTGACCTGGACACCATGGTTTTCCCCCAAAGCCGCCACGATCCTGTCGGCATCCAAATCGCTGCAACCCATGATAGGCCCGTTAATTTGCGCGAAATCATCAATATAAGTCGCGATTTCCCGTCCCAAAACAGAATAGGCAAGCATAGATGCATTGGTATATTGAGAAATATAATCAATATCGGGGCGAGCTAAATAAATTTTTCGATGAACAGTTTCCGCAAAATCCGCAGTATCTTCCTGCAATTCCACAATGTGTTTTTCCTCATTACGGAAAAATTCCATACAGGTTCCAATGCGATGACTATAATATAGCGGACAACCTTCTTCCGGAATCGATACATTCAAACGGTTCAAAATGATATCATAGAGGGAATCCTCCATCGTCATGGGACGCCCCAAAGTCTCCTCAAAAGCCATCTTGATTTGGTGAGAGGACAAAAGTTCCAAACTAACGGCAACCCGAAAAGCTCCTTCCATGGTCTCGCCGAGACATAAGGCTCCATGATGAGCCATGAGCAGAGCGCGGCTATCCCCTTTGGCAATCACAGCTCCCATATGGTTTTTTAATTCCACAGAACCGGGGAAACCATATTCCGCGCAATAGACAGTTCCGCCAAAAACACCGCCGGGTGCTGCCTCCAAATCACGATCCAAAGCGCTCATCACAGATGCTTCCGGTTGGTGAGTGTGGATGACAAAATTAATTTCTGGCCGCAGACGATAGACCTCTCGGTGCACACCGCTTTCCGAAGACGGCAAAACGTTGCCCCAGGGACGGCCGTCGGAAATGTTGACGATTACAATTTCCTCCGGCTTTAAATTTTCATAGGAGCGGCCGCTGGGGGTAATCACAAACTGGTTCTCGTTGATCCGGCAACTTACGTTTCCCCAGGTACGGGCGATGAGCCCCGAATGAAGAAGGCGCTTCCCCGCTTCTATCACTTGATTTCTCGCTTCTGACAATTCCATAAAGATCCCTCTCTCGCTCAATGAACATTTTACTTATCATTCGACTTTATGTTCCATTTTGACAAAATTTTGCTGCGGATATGCCACTCTGATACCCCATAGACAGCGCTGCTTGCAGATTAAATCCTCCAGTAATTCCATCAACGTCAAGGATCTCACCTGCGAAATACAGACCTCTGACTTTTTTTGACGCCATTGTTTTCGGATCTACTTCTTTGACGGAAACACCACCGGCAGTAATGATCGCTTCTTCAATGGGACGACAGGATGTCACTGTAAAAGACAAGGCTTGAAGTAATGTCCGAATGGTTTTTCTATCGTTGCGGTTTAACTGATTTCCCTGTTTCCATGGATCGATTCCCGACAAGATCACAAAGACAGGAATCAACTTCTTTGGCAAAAGCTCTTCCAAAAGAGTACGGTAGTTCCGTTTGGGATGGATATCGAATTCCCGCAGTAGCCGCTCATCCAACTGTTTTTCACTTAATGCCGGCTTCAGATTGATCGACAGTGCCAGAGGCTCTTCCGGATGCTCCAGAAAATGTACACTGCAAAAACGACTCAAAGTTAAGATGACAGGTCCCGACAATCCATCATCGGTAAAAACCATCTCGCCAAATTCTTTGCCAAGAATTTTCTCTCTTCGTTTGACAGTGACTTCAATGTTACGCAGGCTAAGCCCTTCTAACTCCTTTACCCAAGGTTCTTTCGCGACCAGAGGCACTAACGCGGGAAAACGAGGATTTACCGTATGTCCCAAACGTTCTGCCATGACATAACCGTCTCCGGTAGAACCTGTCAATGGATAGGAAATACCGCCAGTGGCCAGAATGACAGCATCGGCAGAGACAATTTTATGATCGGCAAGCCTCACCCCTGTGACGGTATTGTTTTTTACGCACAGTTCTTTGGCTTCAGCATGAAACCGCACATCTGCTCCGGCTCTACGGAGTTTGCGTTCCATAAAATTTACAATATCCGCTGAACGGTCCGACTGGGGAAAAACCCGCTGTCCCCGTTCGGTTTTTAACGGTACGCCTCCCCGGGAAAACCAACCAATGGTATCCTCAGCGGAAAAATTACTAAAAGCACTATATAAAAACTTACCGTTGCCCACCATGGATTTTACCAGTTGGGGAACGGTACATTCATTCGTAATATTACACCGGCCTTTGCCGGTGATCAACATTTTGCGTCCGAGTCGTACATTTTTTTCTAAAAGAATAACGTGGCAGCCCTGTTCCGCCCCAGCGTAGGAAGCCATCATTCCCGCCGCACCGCCGCCAATCACAACAATTGTTTTTTTTGTGGTCACAGCGATCATTCCTCCCCTACCGTGTTTTCCAGGTAGCCTAGTCCCTCAATGGAGACACGAACCACGTCGCCGACATCCATTGATCCGACTCCCGCAGGGGTACCAGTAAGAATCAAATCACCGGGATTCAAGGTCATGACTTTGCTGAGGTAACTGACAATACGTGGAATCGAAAAAATCATTTCCGCAGTCGATGATTGTTGACGAATTTCGCCGTTAACCGTTGTTTCAATGGCGAGATCCCTCGGATCAATCTTTGTCTCTACCCACGGCCCTACCGGCAAAAAAGTATCAAAAGATTTGGAAATCGTCCACTGTCCCGATTTTGGCTGCAAGTTTCTAGCGGTAACGTCATTGGCGATGGTATATCCCAAAATCATCGACACTGCTTTTTCTTCTGGGACGTAGCGAGCCGTTTTCCCCATCACTACAGCCAATTCTCCTTCAAAATCTATTTGCGTCACTAACTCTTTGGGATACATAATACGCTCTCCGGAGCCAATGACGGAAGAAGAAGGTTTCATAAAAAAAACCGGTTCTTTCGGCGCTTGTACCTGCATTTCTTTGGCGTGGTCGCGATAATTCAAACCAATACATATGGCCTTTGTCGGCACCACAGGGCAAAGAAGTCGCACATCTTTCAGAGCGTAACGAAGTCCTTGACGGATGGGTTTGTCCAGAAGACCTCCCGCCAAAGGATAGATCACATCATTTTCTATCATGCCATAACGACATTTCTGATTATGGAGAAAGCGAACGAGTTTCATCAGAATTCAATGCCCTTTCTGCTGCCTTGGCCACTGGTGGTATAGGGGTGTTTAATTTCACGCATCTCTGTTACATAATCGGCCCGGGCCTGCAATTCTTCCGGCGCGTTGCGACCGGTCATCACAAGTTCCACATGTTTCGGTTTTTGATCCACAAAGGCCAAAACTTCCTCTATGGTCAACAACTTAAAGAATAAAGCATTATTAATTTCATCAAGGATCATGATATCGGTATCCTCGGACAACATCCATTGTTCCGCTTTTTTCAAAGCTTCATGAGCCAAGGCAATATCCTCTTCATGGGGATTGTCAGGATCCAGAAAACACTTTCTGCCATAAGAAGCGATCTGCACATCCGGCGCCAGTTTTTCAAAGGCGCGGTTTTCGCCGTAATTTCCCGCTTTCATAAATTGCACAATCCGGACTTGATAACCATGTCCAGAAGCCCGAAGGGCCAAACCGAAAGACGCGGTGCTTTTTCCTTTGGCTGAACCAGTATAAATTTCAATAAGTCCCTTTTCCAAGTGGGCCATATTTCCCCTCTCTCCTTTTCCGCGGCGCCACTGCTGCATTTTTCTGAGGCGCCGGTCTTCTTTTCTCTCTGGTATCACCTAACAAACGACGCAGCTCTTCTTTTTTCAAGAAACGCCACTCACCTTCTTTTAAACCTTTGGTGCTGAGGAAGTCGATGTTGGTACGTTCCAGTTCCAGTAC
>CAJFVQ010000017.1 GCA_904420535.1 Candidatus Cryptoclostridium obscurum | reverse complement strand
GGTGTTGATGTTTGCGGTGCCTCCGGTTCTTTGGATAACGTTCTCGAAGCTTCCTACGAAAAACTTGTGATCGATAACGAAATCGCTTCCCTGGTTCAATTTGCAATTAAAGGATACGATGTGAATGAAGATACTTGCGCTGTTGATGTTGTGAGAGATGTCGTTGACGATCCTTCCTACGGCGGAAACTTCTTGGGACATCCTCATACCATGAAACATCTTCGTTCCGAACTTTGGAAACCTTATATGTCCGATAGGGATATCTATGAAAATTGGCAAAATGCAGGGTCTAAAAACTTCACGGAAAGAGCCCATGAACTCGTTGTTGATATCCTCGCGAATCATCATCCCCAGCCCATCTCCGATGACAAGGTGAAAGCTGTAGAAGCTGTAGTTCAAGCCTGCATTGATAGAAAATAATGGTCGATTTCTTCTTAAGCAAAGCCCGCTCTAACAAGAGTGGGCTTTATTTTTTAATATATAACGGTAAAAAACGTCTTTTTGGCGATGAAAGGCAAATAGAGAGGTTTTGATGTATGCTGACATTGAAAATAATGGTCATAGACTCATAGGCATACATTATGTACTCATACATAAAACGCCAAGGCTTCCTGTAATACTTTTGATATGAAATCGCAAAATTATATGCACTGAGATTGCATATTTATATCTTCATAAATTGTGAGATTCAGTAAAAATCATTGAAATATTTTTTATTGAGCATCCTTTTGAGAAAAGGATGCTGATTTTTTTACGAAAATTGATCAGAATAGAAATCTTTTTTCATCTGGATTTTCGCAAAGTATTCCAACTATTGGCGAACTGTAATCCTTCGAGAGTGGTATTTAACTGGCTTAATAATATTTGTTATCGTGTAATAAAAAAAGTTATTGACATCATGCTGGCATTTTCTAAGTTGAAAGATTTTGTAATAAAAAAAGTAATTAAAACGCCTCTTTATCGAGACATTTTTGAGAGAAAAACATCAAAATTTTCTGATGAGATAAAAAATTTTTTTAATTTTTTTCTAAAAAAATATAAATTTTTATTGGGAGCATTGGTGGCACCATGGATATATATTTTTTAGGAAGCCGGATTTTTTTCTAAAATAAATTTTTTTACATTACTGTTTTGGCATGGTAATTGCATTTAGTAGGGGCAAGAGAGAATAAGCATGATCTATTTCAATTGGGAAAAGGGGTGGAATATGAATCGTATCGGTTGGTGCTCCCAACCTAAAATGTTTGGTTTTTAAATCTTGAAAGGAGATTGGTATTATGTCAACATTACTTATCTATCAAATCGCGGTTGTTCTCATTCTCGGCAGCTGTTTCCTCTATGAAGTGATTGACATTGTCAAGCACAAAGAAAGCTTAAAAGGCTTTTGGCGGAAATTTGTTCCCATGTCCATTGTGGCGATTGTTACGGAATTCTTTGATATGCTTGGAATCGGATCTTATGGTCCCCAAACGGCTTGTTTTAAAGCATTTAAATTGGTCGATGATATCAATATCCCCGGTACTTTGAATACTGCGGCATTGACCATCACCATTGCCGGAACCTTGCTCTTTATCAACACCATTGAAATGGAAATTATGACTTTGATTTGGATGGTCATAGCATCTTCTCTCGGTGCTGCTATCGGCTCCAGATTCGTCACTAAATTAGACGTAACCAAAATCCGTTATGCTATGGGCGGAGCTCTCGCTGTCGTCGCTCTTATCTTTGCAGCCGGTCAACTGAATTTACTTCCCAGTACTGGTGGCGAACTCCTTGGTCTTCATGGCTGGAAATTGATTGTCGCTTGCGTCATTGTTTTCATTTTCGGCGCGTTGATGATGATTGGGATCGGATGCTATGCTCCCACTATGGCGACAATTTGTCTTTTGGGAATGAATCCGGTGATTGCCTATCCTGTCATGTACGGTACCTGTGCATTTTTGATTCCTATTGGTGGGTTCAAGTTTATCAAAGAAGGACGTTATGACAGAAGATTTGGGCTGATTTGTAACACCGTTGGATTGATTGGCACCTTTACTGCTTTCTTCCTCGTTACTAATGTGCCCATCTACTGGTTAAAATGGCTCGTTACCGCTGTGTTGATTTACACTTCGATCGTAATGTTCCGTGACGCTGTCAAGAAAACCGGTGTGACAAAAGAAACTGCGGAAGCTTGAGGATATCATCCCCTGTTTCATGGATCAATGAATACGTGCTTTTAGCTTTATCAAAACATTTCATAATTTTAAGGAGGTTCTAAATATGGCAAAAAATTTTAGAGCTGGTTACTCGCAACTCTCCGGTTTTGGCGTAAATCTTTTCAGCGATGATGAGTTATACGCACTCCACCTTTCCACTTTAGAAGTTTTAAAAGATGTTGGGATTGGCATCGCTGATCCTGATGCTCAAGAAGCTTTGGCGGCCGTTGGTTGTATTGTGGATAAAAAGAACGATATTGTTCATTTCCCCAATTATGTTGTGGAAGATGCCATCCGCATGGCGCCGCGTTCCATTACCTTTGCCGCACGCAATCCGGAAAAAGATTACGTTTTAGAAGATAATCGTACCGGTTTTACTAATTTTGGCGAAGGTATCATGATCAATGACCTTTATACCGGCGAATATCGCAGAACGACGAAGAAAGACTGTGGTCAAGCTGCTTTGATGGCTGATTATCTTTCCGCGATTGATATTCATGAACGTGCCGTATCTGCCCAGGATGTCCCCGCTGTGATTGCCCCCTTACATGAGGTAGCGGTTAATACCAAGAACTGCTCGAAACACATCGTGCAGGGGTGTGGCAATACCCGTAATCTTCGCCGCATCTATAAATTGATGTGTCACATTTCCGGCGGTGAGGAGCAATTCAGAGAAAGACCGATTTACAGTTCCATCACTTGTCCCATTAGTCCTTTACAGTTGGTTCCTGAAAGTACGGATATGATTATGGAATGTGCCCGTCTGGGAGTCCCAATCACGATTATTTCCATGGCGTTGGCCGGCGGTACCACACCGGTCACTTTGGCTGGCACCTTGGTCACGCACAACTGTGAAGCATTGGCAGCTCTTGTATTATCTCAGGCCACTGTCAAAGGTGCTCCCGTGGTTTATGGCAGCTCTACTTCAATTATGGACCTGAAATTCACAACTTCTCCTGTTGGCTGCCCCGAGTTGGGGATGATCAACGCCGCTGTTGCTAAATTGGCTCAGTTTTACGGATTGCCCAGCTGGGTTGCGGGCGGTTAGGCAGACAGCAAATGTGCTGACGGTCAGGCTGCGCATGAAAAAACCATCACCGCGATGCTCCCCGCATTGGCAGGTGCCAATGTGATTTATGGACTCGGGATGTTGGAACTTGGCATCACCTTTGACTTTGCGCAATTGGTCATCGACAACGAGATCGCTGAAATGATCAAGCATGTTGTGAAAGGAATTGATGTTAACGACTACACCATGGCGACCAACGTGATTAAAGAAGTCGGTGTCGGAAAAGAATTCGTTACCAATATGCATACTTTTGACAATTTCCGTAAAGTCCAATCATCTACGACGCTCTTTGATCGTCGTATGAGAGAAGGTTGGGAAGAAATGGGCGGCAAAGACTTATTAGAACGTGCCACCGAAAAAGCAAAATATATCTTGGAAAACCACAAACCGGATCCGCTTCCGGCCGGTACTGATGTATTGATAGACGATATTTTAGCCGAAGCTGCGGAAGAAGAAGGCGTAAAATAAGTTTCCAGAATCTTCTCTTATTTTAGTATTTTGATCTAACATTTTGAGAATCTTCGCAATTAAGATGATCGAGGAGGAGTAAGGTGCTCCTCCTCGTTATCGACCCCCATGGTAGATTCTCAGATTAATTCTTTTTTATTTACGAGACTTCCGACAGAAGACTGCCATTGACTACTTTGGATATACTACTACATTTGGTCGGAAGTCTCCTTTTTTTATAAAATTGTATTGCAATAAAAAATTCTTTTGTACAATTGAAGTTCAGTAAAATGAAGCGGGGAAATTTTGATTTCACCACTCTAATCGCATAGGAGGTATCATGAATTCTAACAGCAAGTATGACATATTGAATGATGCGGCTTCGGCGATTGTGAAGTGTAATAAAGCAGAAGCCGTAGCCGCCATGCATCGTGGTTTGGATGCAGGAATCGACCCTATAGAGCTATTTATGAATGGTTTCGGTCGTGGCCTCCATGAAGTTGGAGAGGCCTTTGGTAAAGGCCGCATTTTTCTCTCTGAATTAACTTTGGCGGCTGATGCCATGAAGGCAATTTCTTCCATGGTCGATATGATAGCACAGGTGCCTCGCTTTCCATCTTTGCCTTTGGAAACGATCATAATTGCTACAGTGGAGGGAGATATTCATGATATTGGCAAATGTTTGGTCGTATCTGTGATGCGCTCTGAAGGATTGCATGTGATTGATTTGGGGTGTGATGTCCCAAATGATGTGATTATCCGCAAGGCATTGGAATATGACGCTTCCATCATCGCGACTTCCGCTTTGCTGACCACGACTATTTTACAACAGGAGAAGCTGGAAATAGCTTTGCGGGAGCGTGGATTAAAAGGACGCTTCCGGACGATGGTCGGCGGCGCTCCGGTGACACGGCGTTGGGCGGAATCGATTGGTGCTGATGCTTATGCCGCCAATGGGCAAGATGCTGCTCAATGCGCCCTTCGTCTTTTGACTGAGCGGATGGAGAAAAATGGTTGATTGTTTCATCGAAATTTCACCAAAGTGGTTTTAGAATTTGTTGCAATTTGACGGAAAAGGGAAGATGACCCAATATCATTTTTAGAATATTGTGGTTCAGATAGGGAAAATAGAATGATTAGAAAATCAAAGAAGGATTGAATTTATGCCACGATGTATTCCGTCTGTGGCATATTTTATAACATGGGAGCATTTTGCAAAAAATTATCTTGGGAAAAAGAATATTGCTCTAAATTACCCTTGACAATGGGAATAAAATATGAAAAAATAAATGTGAAAAAAGATAGTGCTTCTCTAGCAGACAAAGAATTTTAGCGTTGTTTGCCTCATGTTGGGAGCATACTATCTGGTCATTTTGGTATTCATACCCCTGGGGTAATGAATATAATAATTCCCTTTCAGACTGTATTTGTTTACAGTCTATCGTGTTTTTTGTTTTGTTTTTGTGAGGTATGGGTTTGACCGAGCTGCGATGGATCGGTTATCTGTTGTGTGAAAACATGATGTATTACATGAGACATAGGGCAGATGAAAAGGTCTGTCCTATCTTTTTTTATTGACATTGTTTGCAAAATATGAAAGAATATTTTGTATAGGAAAAGATTGTGAATTTGCCAAAATTTCTATCTAAGGAGGATGGTTTTATGGAAATGCTTTCTTTGGAAAAAGAATTAAAGGGAAACGAATATCCGGGGAGAGGCATTGTTATGGGTCGCTCTGCCGACGGCACAAAAGCGATTACCGCTTATTTTATTATGGGAAGAAGTGAAAACAGCAGAAATCGTATTTTTGTGGAAGAGGGCAATGGCATTCGCACCGAGGCCTACGATGCCTCGAAGATGGAAGATCCTAGTCTCATTATTTATGCTCCAGTACGCGTTTTGGGCAATAAAACCATTGTGACCAATGGAGACCAAACCGATACAATTTATGAATTAATGGACAAGCAGCAAACTTTTGAACAGGCATTGCGTACCAGAGAATTCGAGCCGGATGCTCCTAATTATACACCGAGAATCTCCGGTATTATGCATGTGGAAAGCGGTACCTACAGTTATGCTCTGTCCATTTTAAAGAGCGCCAACGGAACCTCTGCTGCCTGCAACCGCTATACCTTTGCTTATAACGATTGTTTGCCCGGAGAAGGGCGTTTTCTCCATACCTACCAAGGGAATGGCAGCCCCTTGCCTAGTTTTGAAGGGGAGCCTAAGTTGGTAAAAATCGATGGTGATATTGATTCTTTTACTGATATGGTTTGGAACAGTCTCAATGATGATAATAAAGTTTCTCTTTTTGTACGTTTCATTGATATTGAAACGGGAGCATATGAAAGCCGTATTGTTAACAAACATGTAAAGTAATTATAAAGGAACAAGTAAAAACCCGCTCTTATGAGCGGGTTTTTTGATTAAGAAAAAGATTATGCTTTTGTTTTTCTATGTCGTCGTTCCTGGTAAATACCATATTTTTTCATACGGTAAGTCAAAGTTTGCCGAGACATTCCCAAGTCTCTGGCACTTTTACTGATATTGCCGCCGTTGCGCAGCATCGCCTGAATGATATTTTCCTTTTCTTTTTCTTCAATGGCGTCTACAATGTTATCTTTTGCTGCCGCGTTGGCTGCCGTCAATCGTTCACTAAAATATACGGGAGAGGAAGGCGTTTCTTTTTGAAATGGTTGAGATAGGGCGTTGCCGTCGACGGTTTTATCGATGTTTTGAAATTCCAAATAGTATCTTTTGGGTTTATTTTCTTTGATATAAAAAGGGAGATGTTTTTCCTTGATGGTAGTTTCTCCCGGGCTTACCAAATTGACAGCGCATTCAATGCAGTGTTTTAGCTGACGCACATTGCCCGGCCAATCATAATCCAGGAAAAAGGTGGTAATGTCATCTTCCATGGCAAGAACGTTTTTTCCGTAGGCGGCATTATATTTTGCAATGAAATGATGAGCCAGTTGGAAGATATCGCTTTTTCTTTCCTTTAAAGGGGGAATCAGAATATTGACCACTGCCAAACGGTAAAAGAGATCTTCCCTGATCTGTTTCTTTTCCATGGCTTCTTGGGGATAAGTGTTGCAACTGCTGATGATCCTAGTGTCAATCCTGATTCGCTCTTTGCTACCCAGGGGCTGTACATATTTTTCTTCCAGAACTCTGAGAAGTTTGGATTGAGAGGATAATGGCATGGAATTGATTTCATCCAAAAACAGGGTGCCTCCGTTGGCCTCTTCAAACAGCCCCTTTCTGTCTGATGCGCCGGTATATACGCCTTTCACTGTACCGAAAAGTATTCCTTCCAATAGACTCTCCGGAATGGCGGCACAGTTAATGGCCAAAAATGTCTCGTTCCGCCGGGGACTTGCGGAATGAATACTTTGTGCAAATAATTCTTTCCCTGTTCCTGTTAAGCCGCTAAGCATAATAGGAGAATTGCTTTGGGCCGCGTTGTAAGCCAGCGTTTTGCATTCCTTTAGGCGTTGATGCTCGCCGATAATGTCGTCAAAATGGTAGAGCGTGTCACCTTTTTGTCCTTCTCCGGATGATTTTTCTCGAAAATCAAAAAGCTGTTTTTGGAGCTTAATATTGTTCTCAATGGTCTGCTTTAATTTGGTCATATCGCGCTGAATAGAAAAAGCGCCGCAGGTGCCGTCAGAGAGATGAATGGGGAACGTATTGCAAACTTGATACACATCCTGATTGTTGACATAATAGCGAAATGCATGATTGCAAAGGGGCTCTTTGGAAGATGCTACATGTAGCAAAGGACTAGTGGTCTTATCTAAACCGTATAACTCCGTAACGGTTCGCCCCCGTGCTTCTTCGAAAGTGTAGCCGTCCAGAATTTCCGCGGCTTTGTTCATGAAAAGAATCGCGCCATGGCTGTCAATAAAATAAACAGCATCGCCCAAATGATTAAAAATATCGCGTAATACGGGGTCTTTTTCAAAAAAATGACGATCCATGGCATCTCCTTTCGCTACAATGTTAAAAATCTTGCTGTAAAAAATTATAGCATAAAAAATTAAAAAAGGGAAGGACGGAGAGGATAAAATCTGTATCCTTTATTCTTTCATCGTCTCAAAACATACGATTTCTGCCAGTTCTTTCCGATTTTTTCTCGGTACACTGTTGTTTTCTCCTTCATAACCCAAGACTAGGATATTGATGGGCTCTATATGCTCGGGAATATGAAAAGATTTCCGTAGCAGATCAGGCTGAAAATGGCAAATCCAAAGAGACCCGAGTCCCAATTCCGTAGCGGCCATCATCATATGATCGGTGACGATGGAAGCGTCGATATCTCCCGTTTGCTTTTTATCAAAGGTCCTGGTCCAAGCTTGATTTAAATCGGCGCAAACCACAATGGCCAAAGGCGCGCCATAGATATTGGAACACTGGGCAAGCTTGTTGAGACTTTCTTCTTTTTCCAGGATCAGTAACCGCTGGGGCTGGCGATTCGCCGCGGTCGGCGCCAACCGCGCCGCTTCCAAAATTTTGTTAAGTTTTTCTTTTTCTACTTTTTGCGGTTTGTACTTACGCACGGAATGGCGCTTTTGAATCATAAGATTGAAATCCATTTGCTTTTCCTCTGTTTCGTAAATTTTATCGGTATTTTTAGAAATCCATAGTAGTTTTCGCGGCTTTTTGGTCAATATTCACATGGGCATCCATCTTCTGACTTTAGAGAATTAAATGGCAAAAGAGAGAAAAATAAACGCAGCTCCAAACTGGAAACTGCGTATTTAGCACTGGTTGTCCCCAATGGAACAACAATTACTCAAGATAGTCTTTTAATTTTTTACTGCGGCTGGGATGGCGCAATTTGCGCAAAGCCTTAGCTTCGATTTGACGAATGCGTTCTCTGGTTACGCCAAATTCTTGCCCCACTTCTTCCAAAGTCCGAGTGCGACCATCATCAAGGCCGAACCGGAGCTGCAATACTTTTCGTTCTCTGGGCTGAAGCGTATCGAGTACATCGTCGAGCTGCTCTTTTAACAAAACAAAGGATGCCATTTCAGCCGGGGCCGGAGCATCTTCGTCTTCGATGAAATCCCCCAGGTGGCTGTCGTCCTCCTCGCCAATGGGGGTCTCCAGGGAAACAGGTTCCTGGGCAATCTTTTGAATTTCCCGAACACGTTCCACCGAAACTTCCATCTCTTTCGCAATTTCCTCGGGGCTGGGTTCACGCCCCAGATCCTGCAAAAGTTGGCGGTTTACACGGTGAAGTTTATTGATGGTTTCTACCATATGTACGGGAATACGAATGGTTCGTGCTTGATCTGCAATGGCCCTAGTAATGGCCTGACGGATCCACCATGTAGCATAGGTAGAAAATTTGTAACCTCTACGGTAATCAAATTTTTCTACCGCCTTAATCAGCCCTAAATTACCTTCCTGAATCAAGTCGAGAAAAAGCATTCCGCGGCCTACGTATCGTTTTGCGATGCTTACCACCAAACGCAGATTTGATTCTGCCAATCGTTTTTTTGCGGATTCATCGCCTTGTTCCATTCTTTGGGCCAGCTCAACTTCTTCATCGGCGGTAAGCAACGGAACACGACCAATTTCCTTCAAATACATTTTTACGGGATCGTCAATAAAAATCCCCTCGGGAACGGAAATGTCTACTTCGTGCTCTTCACTGTCTGTTTCGGAAATTAAGGCAATATGGTCAGGGCCTTTCAGTTCATCCAAACCGGTATTTTCGTCAATGACATCGACCCCGGCTTGGTGAATCTGTACATAGATATTGTCCATCTGCTCCGGGGATAAATCCAATTCAGATAATGCGTCCTGAATTTCGCCGTAAGTAAGATAATGGCGGACATTACCCGCAGCAAGAAGCTTTTTTACGGCGGCATCAGTACTTTGATTCTCTGATTTCATCATATACCCCCTCTCAAATAGTTCTATAAAGTATTCACTAAATTTTTCGTAATTCCTGCTGGATTTTGTCAAATTTCCTCAAAAGTCCTTCCATTTTTTCTTGATTTTCCTGGTTCGCAAGGTTTTTGATGGCTTGAGTCAAATTTTTCAACTGTTCATTCAGCTCTTCTTTGCGGATTTGTTTCCAGCAATCTTTAAAAAGTGTGGCGTCGTTTGGGGTCATGGTTTCGTTTTCTTGGAGACCGAAAGAGAGAATTCCGTTTTTCAATTCCTCCGGCGCCAGATCCGCCAAATCCCGGAAGTGCCAACTGTAATCCTGGCGGTGATCACGGATGATGTCAATAATGGCGCGATGGGTTGCATTTGTTAGAAAATTCCAATGGTTGGCAGCTTCCACTTCATCGAAAACGTCGCTATTTTCAATGGCAGTACGCAAAACGTACTCTTTTGCAAGTTCCAGTCCCTTGTTGCGCTTCTTTGTTTCCAGAATAACATCTCTTCCCCAATCGGTGCGATTTTGGGATGCTTTCCTCTGCATATCAATATGAAGCAGCTTTTCGTCAATATCCAATCCTTCGGCAATGCGGCGGATGTATTCGCTGCGTTCCACAGGATCTTTTAGAGCGAAAAGGGAAGGACCTAATTCTGTAACAATGTCGGCCTTTCCTTCGGCCGTATCTTTATTGTGGGAAGAAAATACCACTTTTATCTTATATTCCATATAACTAAGGCTTTTTTCTTTTTGTTGGTTCCATGCTTCAAGACCCAGCTTGTGGAATACGTCGTCGGGGTCCATGCCTTCGGGCATTTCCATTACATAAACGCGGAATCCATGTTTGATCAGGAGATCCATGTTTTTCAATGTCGCTTTTTTCCCTGCATTGTCACTGTCATAGGCCAGATAGACCCGGGAGCAGTATCGCTTTAAGGTCTTTACCTGTTCCTCGGTGAGGGCCGTGCCCTGGGGCGCTACGGCGTTGGTCACGCCAAATTGGTGAGCGCTGACAACATCTAGGTTTCCCTCCATTAGGACGGTTTCTTCTTTGTCGCGAATCGGCCCTTTGGCAAAATTTAAGGCATAAAGGTTATTCTTTTTATGGTATAAAATCGTCTCTTCAGTATTGACGTATTTAGCGCTTTGACTGTCGTCAATGATTCTTCCCACAAAGGCGATGACCTTACCTTTTTCATTCCAAATCGGGAACATCAGGCGGTTACGGAAGCGGTCGAAAAAACGTCCCGATTCGGAGCGGGAAATGACACCGGCTTTTACCATATCCGGCTCAGAAAAACCCTCTTTTTTTAAGTGTAGTTTTAAGCCGTCCCAGGAGCCTGTGGCATAGCCGAGGGCAAATTTTTCCCGCATTTCCGGAGAAATTCCGCGGCGGTCCAGATATTCCAAGGCCATGGGAGAGCGGGACAGCATATCGCAGAAATACCCCATGGCGCTTTCATTGATGGCAATGAGCTTTCGCCGTTCATCGTAAAATTGCTTTTCTCTGGGGGACATTTCCTTCTCTGGCAATGCAATTCCTGCACGTTCCGCCAGTTTTTCCAAAGCTTCGGGGAAAGAGAGGTGTTCATATTCCATGAGGAAATTGATGGCATTGCCGCCTTTGTGGCAACCAAAACAGTAGTAAATCTGTTTATCCGGCGATACGGAAAAGGACGGCGTATCTTCCAGATGGAAAGGGCATAGTCCCCAAAAATTACGTCCTTTTTTTGTGAGAGGAACATAAGATTCCACCAGATTCACAATATCGGTTCTATCTTTGATTTCTTCCACCAGTTCAGGTGGAATAAGTCCTCGTGTCATATCTGCTCTCCGTATTATTAACTGAAATGGGAAAATTATGCAAGTTGTTTCGGGGCATAAAAAATAAAAATCAGGCCATACTGAACCTCAGAGAAGCTTTTCCTTGGCCGCAACGTGGTCAAATGCGGCATAGCTGTGACCGGCGAACCGGAAAAACGACTCTAGGACGATCGAATATCGACTGTATGAAATGAAACCAATTGCTATGATCATTGATGATAGTGGGAGGTTGATTTTTATGAACAGGAGAGATTCGGTCGTCTGTTTTTGTGCCCTTTGATGATCGTATGTCAATGAGAGATTAACAATGATTACCCTATGAAAGTTTTTTATCATGATGCGGCTGTTTAAAAACGGAAACCATTGGGAATAAAAATTTTTTCAAATTGTTGGACTGCATATTGATCGGTCATGCCGGCAATATAGTCTGCAATGTTTAGAGCGAGACTTTCTTCTTGATAATGGGAGGGGATCAATTCCGGGTATTCCTCATAGTAGTGAAAAAGTTCGTCAATGATGCGACATCCCTTGTCTTCTCCCTCTTTTACCTTGGGCAAACGGTAGAGATGGTCGAAAAGGAAATTCCGTAGTTGATCCAGGGCCGCCCAACCCAATTCGGACATCACGATCATTCCTTGTTTTTCGCTTTCGTTGACAACGTCGCTTACCATGGCGTTGATGCGGCTGCTGTGAGTATTCCCCAAAAATTTTTCATAATCTTTGGGAATATCTTGGGGGGCGAGAATCCCAGAGCGCAAGGCGTCGTCAATATCATGATTCACGTAGGCGATGCGATCAGCAAAGCGTACTAGTTTTCCTTCAGGGGTTGCGGGCTTCTGCGGACCTGTATGATTGACAATGCCGTCCCGCACTTCCCAGGTGAGATTGAGGCCTTTGCCATCCTTTTCCAAAAAGTCCACAGTGCGAAGGCTCTGGACGTTATGGCAAAAAGTGTGCTCCGGCCGTAACAAGCGGTTCAACTCACGTTCCCCTGCGTGGCCGAAAGGGGTGTGCCCCAGATCGTGACCAAGAGCGATGGCTTCGGTGAGATCTTCGTTGAGATTTAGATTTCGCGCCATGGTGCGGGCAATTTGGGCCACTTCCAGCGTATGGGTCAAACGGGTGCGAAAGTGGTCGCCTCTGGCCGGGAGGAAAACCTGGGTTTTATATTTCAGTCGCCGGAAGCTTTTAGAATGGATGATCCGATCACGATCTCGTTGAAAGTCAGTTCTGAGGGCGCAGGGCGCAATAGAATGCAGCCGCCCTTTGGAATTTACACTTTTGGTGGCATAGGACGATAACAGCTTTGCTTCGCGTTGTTCCAGATCTTCTCGCTTCACGACGTTAACCTCCTTTCGGGAGATAGCCGAAATTTCCTACTAATTATTATACGAGATTGTATCCTTGTTTTCCTGCTTTGATTTTTTGAAATCCGTCGATCCCTCGAAAATGAGAAATGAAAACTTTTCTTGACAGTAACGGACAAATATGTTATTGTTAAATCGTAAGTAGTAAGTAGTAAGTAGTAAGTAGTAAGCATCAACGAAAGCCCCATGGGGGGCAATATCAAGGAGAGATGAGAATGAACCAAGTAACGATCACCGAAAAATATGCTTTGTGCATGTTGAAGGAAAAGGGAAAATTGGAAGACAGCGAAGTGAAACCGCATTTATTGGTTTCGATGATTGTTGAAATGATGTTAGACGGTAACTTGGAAATCACCGACAAGAATAAAGTGAAGATTACCTCTGATCTGCCGATTACCCCATACAATAAACAACTTTATGAAATCATCGGTGAGACGAAAAAGGATGAAGTACCGCTGAAAACGCTTCTGACCTCCCTTTGCAATGAATGGCCGGAAAAAAAGATGAAAGCGATCGTCGCCCTTTTCAAAGATAGCATGGAGAAAAAAGACTTGATCCGACTAGAACATAAAAAAGGTTTGTTTGGCGAAAAAGAAGTCATTGTGATCAATGAAAAGCAACTAGACCATATTGTGGAAGAAGTTCGGTCGGAGTTTTTGGAAAAAGGGGCGCTCACCGACGACCTGGTTCTGTTGGGCGCATTGCTTAATTCCACAAAGTTTTTGAAGAGTATCTTTACGAAATATGAAAAAAATGCTTTAAACAGCAGATTAAAAGAGATCAAGGACACGGAAATCGCCGAAAAAGTGAAAGTGGCTCGTTCTGTTATTGATGATATGGCTGCAATGATGATTGCGATTGTAGTGACGACAGTAAACTGATCAGAGTGAGGAGGTGGCATTACGTCAAGACAAAGAACCATGGAAGCCATCATGAGCTCCGAGTATGTTACCATCGGAGAATTGGTGCGGTTGACAGGGGCAAGATACAGCACTTTGAAGTATTATACAGAAGAAGGAATCTTACCTTTTGAACAGGCGGAAGGGAACTTGACCAGACGCTATAAACGAATGGAAAGTATAGAGCGCATTGCATATATCAAAAACTTGCGCGATGGTGGTAAGACCATTGCTGAGATCAAAGAGATCTTGGGAAAATCAAAGGGAAGCGGCAAATCATAACGATTCGCCGCTTTTTTGTTCCCGCGAGGTACGGGTGGAATGTGTCCGTAGAAGGAATTTGATCTCTTGTGTGGTTTTGTCTGGGTTCCGTAGACGGAAAAATTAAAAAAATTTTTTGAAAATGGGTTGACAAAAGAAGTGAAGAAATGTATTATTGTATTAGATACTTAATACACTAACACAGTAATACAATAATACAGATTGAAAGGAGGATACAACGTGACGGATTTTCATAATAAATCTCCCATCTATCTTCAATTAATGGCCGAAATCAAGCAAAAGATTTTGGCCGGAATCATGGCTCCGGGGGAAAAACTTCCTTCGGTGCGGGATTTGGCCATGGATGAAGGGGTCAATCCCAATACTGCACAAAAGGCTTTGACACAACTAGAAGCCGAAGGGTTGATTTATACCAATCGTACCAGCGGAAGATTCGTGACAGAGGATGCCGCTTTGATCCGCACGGTACGGCAAGAATTTGCCCGCAACAGCACCAATGACTATCTCGATCGCATGGAAGAAATTGGTTATGAGGAACAGGAGATCCCCGATCTCGTTGTAAAAATACAGAAAGAGAGGATGCAGCAATGACTACCTTAATTGAAGCCAAAAATCTTACCAAACGTTTTGGCAACTTAACGGCTTTAAACGGTATCAGCTTTACCTTAGATGCCGGCCGCATCGTTGGTTTACTGGGTCCCAACGGTAGCGGAAAAACGACGTTATTGAAAATTATGAATGGACTGTTGGAAACGACCAGCGGTGAAATCCTTATTCACGGAAACCGCCCCGGTATTGAGACGAAAAAAATCGTATCCTATTTGCCGGAACGGACGTATCTTAATGATTGGATGAAGGTCAAAGACATTATCTCCTTTTTCGCTGATTTCTATGAGGATTTTAACGAGAATAAAGCACGCGGCATGATGAAGGATATGGATATTGAAGAAACTGCCCGCTTGAAGACTCTTTCCAAAGGAACCAAAGAGAAAGTTCAATTGGCCATGGTCATGGCCAGAGATGCCCAGGTCTATCTGCTTGACGAACCCATCGGAGGCGTCGATCCCGCAGCCAGAGATTATATTCTCGATACCATCTTAAAGCAATACAATCCCTATGCCACGGTAGTGATTTCTACTCATCTTATCACCGATGTGGAACGTATTTTTGATGATCTGATCTTCTTGAAAAAAGGCGAGATCGTATTGGAAGGCAATGTGGACGATATTCGTTCCAGGGAAGGAAAGAGTGTGGACGAATTGTTCCGGGAGGTGTTCAAATGCTAGGAAAACTGTTAAAATACGAATTCAAGGCCACGGGCCGCATTTTGCTTCCCCTCTACGGCGCGATGGTGTTGGTGGGGTTGATTACCTCTTTTTTCATTAACGAAAATTCCTTCGGCGCCTCCCAGGCAATATTTACCATGATGTATATCGGGATCTGCATTGTTTCCGTGGTGATTACCTTACTTTTGGTGATTCAACGGTTCAGTAAAAATCTCTTATCCGATGAAGGCTATTTGATGTTTACCTTGCCCGTTTCGACATCGAGTCTCATTATCTCCAAATTGATCGTGGCGGTATGTTGGGGCATCGTTGGTACCATCGCTGGGATTTTAAGCGGCATTGCCCTTTTCGCCACGGTAATTCCTTGGAGCGATATACCGGAGATGCTTCAATACATCTTTACGCACCTTGGCGCCATCAATTCCAGGGATTGGCTGTTAATGTTTGAAACGATTGTTGGTTGTATTTTCAGCTATGCGCTCTTTGTTATGGCGATCTATACGTCCCTTTCCGTGGGGCAGCTGCCCTTTGCCGGGAAGCACAGAAAAGCAGCCAGCATCGGCGCATTCTTCGTAATCTACATTATTTACACTGCCGTAGCTTCGGTCGTCGGCGTCGACTTGGCGACGAGTGCTCCGGGGGCTTGGCTGATGTCCCTTTCTGTTCCAGCTCAAATGGCCATTGCTATGATGATTCAGTTGGTAGTGATTTTCATATTGTTCCTTTTGACGCGGTTCTTCTTAAAGAAACATTTGAATCTAGAATAATGCAATCTCCGCCATATTCTGTGGTGCGGCCGCTCTGAATTGAGTTTTGTACTCTTTTGGAGCGGCCGTATCGTTTCCTTATTTGATCGATTCCTTGGGTTATATCAAGCAATGTGTTGTTTTAAAGAAAAATCATGAAATAGGTTTCATATTTCCGGAAAATGATTTATAATAATAAAGAATATGCTTTATGGAAAGGAGAATGAAATGGACCTCTGGGAATGGATTAAGGTGCTGATATTAGGGATTGTTGAGGGAATTACCGAATGGCTTCCTATTAGTAGCACTGGCCATATGATCCTTGTAGATGAATTTATTAAGCTCGATGTCAGCCCTGAATTCATGAATATGTTTCTCGTTGTCATCCAGTTAGGGGCCATCCTCGCTGTGGTAGTGCTTTACTGGCAGAAGATATGGCCTTTTCACCGTAAAACAAAGCCTGTAGGTAATCGCAGAAAAAATAACGGATTTTGGGCCACTCATACGGATCGAGATAAGATTACTTTATGGGGAAAGATTATTGTATCCTGCCTTCCCGCCATTGTCATCGGTTTACCCTTAAACGATACTTTGGAAACGTATTTTTACAATTATGTGACTGTATCCCTAATGCTGATTCTTTACGGGGTTTTATTCATTGTGGTGGAAAACCGCAACAAGCGCCGGGCCGTAAAGATCAGTTCTTTGGAAGAACTGGATTATAAAACAGCGTTGCTTATCGGTGTTTTCCAGGTACTCTCTTTGATCCCTGGTACTTCCCGTTCTGGTTCCACGATCTTAGGGGGGATCCTTTTGGGCACCTCCCGTACTGTGGCGGCGGAATTTACCTTTTTCCTGGCAATTCCCGTCATGTTTGGCGCCAGCCTACTGAAGCTGGTAAAATTCGGTTTTCACTTTACCGGTACAGAGCTTCTGATTCTTTTGGTCGGAATGGTCACTGCTTTTGTAGTATCGATCCTGGCAATTAAATTCTTAATGAGTTATATCAAGAGAAACGATTTTAAGGCATTCGGCTGGTATCGTATTATTTTGGGGATCATTGTGATCCTATATTTCCTGATTTTTTCGTGATATTTCTGAGTGAAACGCCCAACGGAATTTCCGTTGGGCGTTTTTTAGCGCTGCTTTGGTTTGTCGATTCGTTTTCCCGTAATGTGTTGGATATTGAAACGGTAAACCTTTACATTTTTTTTGGCAGAAGCAATCCCCGCCTTGGCTTGGTGCCATTGGGAATCTGGAACAAATTTTTCCACCAGATGTTCCAACACGATTTCTTCCATACCGGGAACCTGTTCCGCTGTGCCAAAAAGAATGGCGCTTTTGCATTGAATGGCGTCTTCCGTTTCAATTACAGTAAAGCTGATTTTAGAATTTTTGGCCAGAGCGTCGTCTTTATGCCCTTGTACGCGAGAACAGTGAAAATAGATTGCATGATCGATTACGACATAATGAAGCGGAACCCCGTAAGGATATCCGTCTTCTCCGACAATTGATAAAACGCCGAATTTTCCCCGTCGCAAGATTTCCATGGTCTCCTCCTGGGAGAGGGCGCGATCTTGTCTTCTCAGAGTGCGAAACATCCAATTACCTCCTTTATACTTGACAGTTCAAAAAAATGCGCTACAATAAAAGCAACATTTATTGCTTTTATTATATGGGAGTGTTGTTGTTTTTTCAAGACATTGGGAGTTTCCTGCGACAAAAGGGGAGGAATTGTTGATTTATGAGAAGAAAAAATACAACTTCAGAGATGATGAAGGGATATCTTGTAGACAGTCTTTTTTGGTGGATGAAGAAAAAACCTTTTCACGATATCACCATTGGTGAAATAGCGAAAAAGGCCGGGGTCAACCGTTCCACCTATTATCGACATTTTGATTCCAAAGAGGATATTATAGCCTTTGGATTTGAACGCATGATGAAAGAATATTTGGAAGCAGTAACGGCCATGGGGAACATTTCCCATGAAACCTATCTCTATGAGATGTTTTCCCATTTTTACCGGCACAAGGAGGAGCTGCTTTTGATGAACCGTCACGGTGTCGCCCATTTGATTTTAGGGGTTTTAAATCGTATTTTTTTAGCGAAAGCTTCCAGCAGTGATTTTTCGGATCAATTTCCCTTATGGTATCACACCGGAGGGATCTACCATGTTTTTTTACTGTGGTTTTCTTTTGATATGGAGATTTCTCCCAGAATCATGACTGATCTGGCGGTGAAAATGTTTCCCGCTGATTACCGCTCTATATTGCTGAGAGAGAAACCTGTCAAGGCGCAAGATTGACGGCTATGCTGAACAGAAGTTGAAATGGTATGGCAAGAAATTGTTTTGTCAGGATCACTCATCGGCATAATCGGATATGACAGCGGTTAATATAACAATGTCCGGAAGCTCTCTGGAAATTGTTTACTGTCCACTCCGTCGCGGCAGGATCCTCCATGACTGAGAACCAATGGTAGTAAGTGTTTAGATATGCAAAATGCCGTTGGGAAAGGAACGTTTGGCATTGAGATGGGTGTTGTTTCATGTATCCTCAATGTTCATGGGAGATTCCGTCAGATAGAAACGACCAACAAAAAATCAGCGAACCATGGAGAAATATCATCATGGTTGCTCTGCTTTTTTACTGTTATTGCATATGATTGCGTAACAGGTAGTTTTTTGCTATTTTCATGAAATCTACATTGATTTTCTATTGATATTGATTTCTTTTTCAAAAAAACTTGAAAGGGATTCATTTTTTTTTGTCGAATGTTACAAATTATCTATTATCGAGGTGCCTTTTTCTATGGTATGGAGTATTCTCAAAGGGTTGATCAGTGTCGCTGATGTGGTGATTGTCGCCTATGGAATTTACCGTCTGATTTTGGCGTTAAAAAACACCCGTGCCATGCAAGTGGTGAAAGGCGTTTTGCTTCTGTTCTTCTGTTATCTGCTCAGTGGTTGGCTCCATCTTGATGCAGTGAATTGGATTTTGGGAAAAAGTTGGAGCGTGATTCTGATTGGAATCGCCATTATTTTCCAGCCGGAATTGCGCAGTCTTTTGGAACGTCTGGGGCGCGTCCGTCAATTTGGATTTGGTCTCGGCGGTGGTGATCTTCGAACCGCGGCCCAAACCCGCATGGCAAAGGAAATCTCCGAAATGCTGTTGTCTGCTTCTAAAGATAAAATCGGTGTTTTATTGGTGTTGGAAGGAAAAATCAGTTTGGGGGCCCAGATCAATACCGGTGTTCCCATTGACGGCGAAATCAGCAAAGAATTATTATTGAATCTTTACTTTAAAAACTCTCCCCTTCATGACGGCGCTGTGATTATTCGCAATGAACGCATTGCCGCTGCTGGGTGCATCATGCCTTTGACGGCTAAAAATAATATTGATCCTTCTTTGGGAACGCGTCATCGTGCAGCTATTGGCATTTCCGAGGTTTCCGATGCTCTCGTTTTCATTGTTTCCGAGGAAACCGGTGTAATTTCCATTGCCCAAAAGGGAACGATTTATCGGGATATCAAGGCAAACGGAATTGCCAAAGCTTTCGATGCCTTTTACGGCGTGGATGGCTATGAGGTCCGTCAAAAGGGAAAAAAGGCCGTAACAAAACACTCGAAACGTCATGTGTCACGCGGAACTTGGCTTGATAAAGGTGTTTCGGTGCTACTTGCTGTTTTATTGTGGCTTTATGTGACTGATGTGGTTTCCAATATTCCCTGGTGGTAAAAAATTAGTCAAATGTTTTTCTTTAGAAAACGGGAACCAGTCATATCGAATCGTCGTTATCTTATATAATAAAAGAAGAAATTGAGGTGAAGTTGATGAAAAAACGATTTGGAACCGACGGTGTCCGCGGAGAAGCCAATGTTGTGCTTACGCCGACCTTGGCTTATGAGATCGGCGCAGCGTTATCGTTAATTTTAGCCGATGCTATGGAACATAAAGAAGAAAAACCCACGATCCTAATTGGTCGTGATACACGTATTTCAGGAACCATGTTGGAAGGAGCTCTCGTAGCGGGGATCTGTGCTTACGGCGGCAATGCCGTGACTCTGGGGATTATTCCCACGCCTGCCGTTTCTTCTTTGGTCAGAGAACGGAATGCCTCTGCCGGGGTGGTCATTTCCGCATCCCATAATCCTTTTTATGATAACGGAATTAAAATTTTTGGAGCAGACGGTAGAAAACTGCCGGATACAATGGAAGAGAAGCTTGAAAAATTCCTGGATCAAAAGGATTTTCCTCCTTTGAAACGGGGCAATGAGATCGGCTGCCTTGTTTATGACAAAAAAGGCGGTGAAGACTATATTGCCCGTTTGAAACGCTTGTTCCCCATGGATCTTTCTCGTTTTAAACTCGTTGTTGACTGTGCAAACGGCGCCACCTCGGATTACGCTGTTACAATGCTCTCCTCCATGGGGGCCCGTGTGATCCCCATTAACAAGGATTATGACGGCGTCAATATTAATGAAGAATGTGGCAGCACCAAACCGGCTTCGATGAAATCCACAGTGTGGAATGAAGTTGCCGATATGGGCATTGCATACGACGGCGACGGTGACCGGGTGATTATGGCTGACGGTGTCGGCAATACCGTGGATGGCGATATGATTATGGCAATCATTGCCAATTATTTGAAGGAAAATGATATGCTTCCTGATCACCGCTTGGTCGTCACAGTCATGAGTAATTTGGGATTGCGCCTTGCCATGAAGGAGCGGGGGATTACTTTGTCGGAGACAAAGGTTGGCGATAAGAATGTCATGGTTGAAATGGACCGCACCGGTGCCGTCATCGGCGGTGAACAGTCGGGACATATCATTCTGTCCAAATACAATCCCACCGGTGACGGCATGCTCACCAGTCTGATGGTATTGCAAATCATGTTAGAAACAGGAAAATCCTTGGCGGAATTGTCCAAAATTATGACGCCGCTTCCTCAGATCCTCCGCAACGTCACGGTAGGACGCAGAGATGATTGGGACAAAGAACCAAAAGTTTTGGAAGCAGTAAAAAAAGCAGAAACGCGGCTAGGAGATACGGGACGCATTTTGATTCGTCCTTCCGGTACGGAACCGTTGCTGCGGGTCATGGGAGAGGGTCCTGATGAAGAAGAATTGGGGAAGGTTCTCGACGAATTGGTCAGTGTCATGATCTCTGTTTTACAATAGCAGGAATTTGAGACCTTTTGTCGAATAGACTATCTTTGGCGAACATAGAGAGATAAAAGTTCCCCAAAAGAAAATGAACACTGCACGAAAGGAGCTTCTCGTATATGTGTGGCATTGCAGGTTGCATCGGAACCGAGGCGGCATTGCCTTTTCTGATCAACGGTTTGAAAAAATTGGAGTATCGCGGATATGATTCTGCAGGGATCGCCGTTTATGATAACGGCAATATTATCGTTCGGCGGAAAGTCGGTAAGATTTCCGAATTGGAAAAAGCCATTGCCGGAGAAACCATCAACGGTACTTACGGAATTGCCCATACGCGTTGGGCGACCCATGGCGCACCGTCGGACCGCAATTCACATCCCCACCGTAATGACGACGGCCATTTCGCCGTGGTGCATAACGGCATTATTGAAAACTATCTTGACCTGAAAAAAGAACTCATGGAAAAGGGACACGTCTTTTCCTCTGAGACTGATACGGAAGTTCTTCCCAATCTTTTGGCCGATTGTTACGAAGGTGATTTGCTCCAGGCTGTATGGAAAGCGGAAAAACGCTTGAGAGGTTCTTATGCTGCTGTTTTTATGACAGAAAAAGAACCTGGTGTATTGGTGGCCATTCGGAAAGACAGTCCTTTGATCGTCGGTTATGGCAAAAACGGAAACTATCTGGCGTCGGATATCCCCGCCCTGATCGGTTATGTTGATCAATATATTGTATTGAAAAATGATGAAAGCGCTGTTTTGACGAAAGACAGTATTACCGTATATCAAAACGGGGAAAAAGTCGAACCGGAAGTTCTCCCTCTTACCATGGATATTGCTGCTGCGGAAAAAGGCGGTTACGATCATTTCATGTTAAAAGAAATTCATGAGCAGCCTCGCGCGCTGCGGGATTGTCTTTCGGGACGCATCACTCCCAATGAACCCATGGTCAATTTGGGAGAATTGAAGCTGGACCGTGAAAAAATGGCTTCTATCAATAAAATCATGATGGTGGCCTGCGGTACCGCTTACCATGCCTGCTTTGTGGGCAAATATATTTATGAAAAGATTCTCCGCATTCCTGTAGAAGTGGATATTGCTTCGGAATTTCGTTATCGTGACCCCATTGTGGATGAGCATACTCTTACCATTGTCGTTTCCCAAAGCGGTGAAACTGCCGATACGCTGGCAGCGTTGGCGGAAGCCAAAAAGAAAGGCAGCCATATCCTTGCCATTACCAATGTTTGGGAAAGCTCTATTGCCAGAGAGGCCGACGATGTAATCTATACTCGAGCCGGTTTGGAAATTGCTGTGGCTTCCACCAAGGCCTACAGTACGCAGCTGTTATCCATTTATCTTTTAGGATTTTATATGGCGGAAATCTGTGGGAAGATGGAGCGGAACGAGATTAAGCAATATCTCGATGAATTATATCGTCTGCCTGAGAAGGTGCAGGAAATTTTAGATCGTGATCCCGATGCCATCAAAGTCCTCGGGGAAACGGTGGCGGAATCAGAAAACGCCTTCTTTATTGGTCGCGGCCTCGATTATGTGGTAGCGTTAGAAGGTGCTTTGAAATTAAAAGAAATCTCCTATATCCATGCCGAAGCCTATGCTGCTGGTGAATTGAAACATGGTACCTTAGCCCTGATTGTAGATCAGGTGCCTGTGATCTGTCTCTGCACGCAGCGGGACGTGGAAGAAAAAATGATCAGCAATATGGTGGAGGTAAAGACTCGCGATGCCAAGGTCCTTACTTTTGTCTTTGAAGGCGACAATCATGGGGAAAAGGTGTCTGACACGGTAATTAAGTTGCCGAATACCTATGACTTGCTTTCACCGATCCTCACGGTAATCCCATTACAGCTCATTGCCTATTATGCTTCGGTAAAACGTGGAGCCGATGTGGATCAACCGAGAAATTTGGCCAAAAGCGTTACCGTAGAGTGATAAAGATCATCAATCAAAGCCCAGTAGCCCGGTAGGGTCTTACCGGGCTTTTTTATATTTTATGCAGATCTCTCATGGTTTGGGCTTTGTGTCTCTTTGGGGAATCCTTTGTGATGTGGTTGAACATCGGTAAAAAATAATATATAATAATTGTTATTGTTTACGATTATGAGAATATGCAGCTGTGTTTGCGGTCATAGAACACAGTGTGAAAATGAAAAGAGGTACCCATGAAAAGAGTTGCAATTACTACGGACAGCAACAGTGGTATCACCCAGAAAGAGGCAAAGGAGTTGGGCATCCATGTGTTGCCAATGCCCTTTTATATCAATGGTGAACTATTTTATGAAGATATCAATTTGACTCAGGAAGCTTTCTATGAACGGTTGGAACAGGACTGTGAGATCTCTACTTCCCAGCCGATCGTCGGCGATGTGCTGGAATTGTGGGACAATTTGTTAAAAGACTATGACGAAGTCGTTTTTCTCCCCATGTCCAGTGGTTTGAGCAGTACTTGCGCCACAGCGCAAATGTTGGCGCAAAATTTTGACGGTAAGGTCTTTGTCGTAGATAACCAGCGAATCTCCGTCACATTGAAAACCGCAGTGTTCGACGCCATGGCAATGGCTGCCGAAGGAGCGGAAGGCGCTGAAATTCAGCAATATTTGGAAAAGACGAAATTAGATTCCAGCATCTATATTACGTTGGAAACGTTGAAATATCTGAAAAAAGGCGGTCGCATTACTCCGGCAGCTGCTGCTGTCGGCACAGTGTTGAATTTAAAACCCGTCCTCCAAATCCAGGGAGAAAAGCTCGACGCCTATGCCAAAACCAGGGGAAAGAAAAATGCCAAAAAGATCATGATTGAAGCGATTCAAAAAGATCTTGAAAACCGTTTCGATCAAATGAAAATGTCCTTGGCCGCAGCTTATACTGGAAACCCTCAAGAGGCGGCAGAATGGGAGGAAGAACTGAAAGCTGCTTTTCCGGGCTATGATCTAATCTGTGATCCTTTATCCCTCAGTGTTGCTTGTCATATTGGTAGGGGAGCTTTGGCGGTGGCTTGTATGCGTCGGCGGTAATTGTTATATCATGTCAAAACAGCAGAACTTTTGCGACATAGTGCAGAGATTCTGCTATTTTTACGATTTTGGGAGAAAAATTAAGATCAGGAAAATAATTAAGAAGAATTTAAGATTTCTTCCGGTTTGCTGTGATACAATCATTTAGAAGGAGGGATGAGTCTATGTGCGTTGATATTTTGGTGGTAGACGATGAAGTCGCCATTGCCGATTTGGTGGAGGTTTACCTCACTAATGAGAATTATCGCGTTCATAAATTCTACGACGCAGAGGAGGCTTTACGCTGTATTGAATCGACCAAACTGGATTTGGCCATTTTAGACGTAATGCTCCCTGCGATCGACGGTTTTACGTTGTGTCGCAAAATCCGCGAACATCATGATTATCCCATCATTATGCTTACGGCCAAAGTGGAGGAAGGGGATAAGATCAACGGACTGACTTTGGGGGCCGATGACTATATCACCAAGCCTTTCAGTCCTTTAGAGATGGTTGCCCGGGTCAAGGCCCAGCTGCGGCGAGCCACCCGATACAATAAGAAAAGTGCAGAGGAGGATGATGTCATCATGGTGCTGGGGCTCGTGATGGATCGTTCCTCGCATCGCTGTACCTTAAACGAGCGGCCGTTGGATCTGACGCCGACGGAGTTTCGGATTTTATGGCTTCTATGCAGTAATCGCGGGAAAGTAATGAGCCAGGAGACCTTATTTCAAGAAGTTTGGGGCGAAAAGTATTACACGAATAATAATACGGTGATGGTTCATATCCGCCATTTGCGAGAAAAAATGGGGGATTCTGCCGAGCATCCCAAATATATTAAAACCGTTTACGGAGTGGGGTATAAAATTGAGTAAGAAAAGAGAGTCGACCCGACCCAGGGAATCGGAACTGACTTGGGAGTTTCATAAGTTTAAAATTCGTTTTTTTGTAAGAATGTTGATTACGGCGTTTCTCGCTTTGATTGGCGGCTGGCTTTGCCTCTATTTTGTGATCGACGGCATTTTACAGCAGCCTTTTTCTGATTTTTTTTATTGGCTTGCCTATCGTGTGTTTGGTGCCAGTGAGCGCAATGCTCTTGATTTTTATTATTTGTATATTCAAGGAGGAAAGCGGGTCTGGGTTACTTGCGGTGTTGTCGTATTGATGCTAGGTGTGGTTTATTTTTCTTTAAACCGCATTACGAATTATTTCGGTCAGACCATCAACGGTGTCCATTCTCTGACTTCGGAGGATGAGGTGGAGATCCGTTTCCCCGAGGAATTGGAGTTTATGGAGAGAGAATTGGAAAAAGTAAAGGATGAACTGAAACGGAAAGAATACATCGCCATCCAAAGCGAACAGCGCAAAAACGAGTTAGTCATGTATTTGGCCCATGATTTGAAAACACCTCTGACTTCGATTATTGGTTATTTGACTCTTCTGAAAGACTGTCCTGAAATCAAAGCCGAGACCCGCTGCCGTTATACGGGGATTGCTTTGGAAAAGGCAGAACGTTTGGAACATCTCATCAATGAGTTTTTTGACATTACCCGCTTCAGTTTGAACAGCGCTCCTGTGAACAAAGAGCCTTTTGATCTCGGCTGTATGTTGCGGCAGATGGCCGATGAGTTCTATCCTTTGATATCCTCCCAAAGTAAGACCATTCAGGTAGAAGCTCCGGACATCACTATCGAAGGCGACAGCGACCGTCTGGCCAGGGTGTTCAACAATCTCATCAAAAATGCTGTGCGGTACAGTGATCCCCAAACGGAGATTAAGGTAGTTGCCGAAACCGTAGATGATCGGGTAAAAATTTCCGTGTCCAATGACGGCGCTACCATTCCACCCCATCAACTGGATCAGATTTTTGAGAAATTTTATCGTCTTGATGAAGCCCGTTCCACAGCGGAAGGCGCGGGATTAGGCCTCGCCATTGCCAAAGAGATTGTGGAGAGTCACGGCGGTTCCATTCACGCCACATCCCGGCGAGGGCATACGGTGTTTACGGTGTTACTGCCAAAAGATTAAGGGAAACTTAAGATTCTGTTTATGAGAAAATAAAATACGGTTGAGACATTTTTTGTAAACTGAGATCATCCAATCAGAAAGGGTGATTTTAGTGAGAAAACGAACAAAACGTCATGGGACACGGAAGAAAAAATTGCGTATGATATTTGTGTTGGCCTTGTGCTGTATTCTTCTTTGGACATTTTTCTTTCGAGATGGAGCATTTTTCCACCAGGGAGTTCCCATCAGTGGCCGTGAAATACCACTGCTCCTCCAAACCGATGTGCGTTGGGCCAATGATTCTTACGGCGACGGTACCGTGGGAGAGGACGGTTGCGGCCCCACCTGCGTCGCCATGGTGATTCGGGGGCTCCTGGGGACTGACGTCACCCCCGATGAAGTCGCGGATTTTAGTGAGAAGAACGGTTATTTTTCTGCCGGGAGTGGTACCAGCTGGGCCTTGATGACCGATGGTGTCGCTGATTACGGCCTTTCTGGGCAGGAAATCCCCTTGGATCGCGGCTCTATTTTGAATGCATTGGAAAGCGGGCATCCGATCATCGCCAGCGTCAGAGAAGGAGATTTTACAGAGAAAGGACATTTCATTGTTTTGGCCGAAGTTGCCGATAACGGTGAAATTGTTGTCAATGATCCCAACAGCAAAAGTCTCAGCAAGAGAACGTGGCCTGTAGACCGCCTGATGCCTCAAATTAAAAATTTATGGCGGTTTTCCCCTACCTGAAAGGGACAATTATTGCGTTTGGTGCCTCTTGTCTTTTGCGGCAAATGATGATATGATTCGGGAAAAGCCTTTGGAGGTGTTCCCGTGAAAAAACAACCATTGCAATATCTCATTGTCGGCAGTGGTGGTGTCGGCGGTAGTCTCGGTGCTTTTATGACCGAGGCCGGGAAAGATGTCACATTGATTGCTCGCGGAAGTCACCTTGCCGCCATGAGAGAAAAGGGGCTTACCATGGAAACGACGAAAAAAGGGAACTATACGGTGAACCCCTTGAAAGCTATGACTATGGCGGAATACGAGGAGACAGGGAAGCGGCCTGATGTGATTTTCCTCTGTGTCAAGGGCTATTCACTGGAAGAAACCATTCCTTTTTTGCAGGCGGTTTCCGCATCGGAAACAGTGATCATTCCCCTTTTGAATCTCTATGGTACCGGTGCGAAACTGCAAAAATTTTTTCCAAAAAATATCGTTACCGATGGTTGTGTCTATATTGCTGCGGAAATTCGGAAACCCGGCGTCATTTGGCAAAACGGTGATATTTTCCGCGTTGTTTACGGCCTGCGAGAAGAAGAGAATGACACTTGTCCCGTGTTGGGGCAAGTGGCGAAGGATTTGGAAGAGAGCGACGTTTCTGCGATATTGTCCCAAAATATTCGTCGGGATGCGCTGCGGAAATTTGCCTATGTTTCTCCCATGGCGGCTTGCGGCGTGTATTTCGATTGCACCGCCAAAGAAGCCCAAAAAGAAGGCAAAGTACGTGAAACCTTTGTGGCGTTGATGGGAGAAATTGGGGTTCTTGCTCAAGCTATGGGAATCTGTTTTGATGTGGATATTGTGGCGGTGAATTTAAAGATTCTCGATGCCTTGTCGCCGACAGCCTCCACTTCCATGCAGCGGGACATTGCTCGCGGCCACGTCTCGGAGATCAATGGTCTGATCTATGAGGTTGTTACAATGGGGAGGGAATACGGCGTTCCACTGCCGGTTTATGAAAAAATTGCCGCATGGTGCCGTAGAAAAGGGTTAAAATAGTGTTGGGCGCGAGAAAATATATTGACAAAAAAGTATCTTTTTGGTACATTTATTAAGTATGATAGTTTGAAAGTGCCTGTAGAAAAACTGTGGGCAAGGGAAAGCGATGATGGGAAAAAGTAACTTCCGTTACAAAGCGAACCGCGACGGTGAAAGGCGGTGAGGAAGTGAAACGGCATCCCGGAGCAGCGGCCAAACACCGCCGGCGGCACACCGTTATCGTGCGAAAGCGGACTTTTGTCAAAAAGGGTGGAACCGCGGCCATGAGCCGTCCCTTGCTGGCAGGAGTTCTTTTGTTTTCCGACGAACCAAATCAAAAAGGAGCGATACGATGAATTTCCAAAATCTGATTTTGGCCCTGAATAAGTATTGGGGCGATGTCGGCTGCATCATTCAACAGCCTTATGATATGGAGAAAGGAGCGGGAACCATGAATCCCGCCACAGCTCTGCGGGCCTTAGGGCCGGAACCTTGGAACGTGGCTTATGTGGAGCCCTCCCGCCGTCCCACCGACGGCCGCTATGGAGAAAATCCCAACCGTTTGCAGCATTATTATCAGTATCAGGTCATCCTGAAACCTTCTCCCGATGATATCGTGGAACTATATATGGGCAGTCTTCGCGCCATTGGTATCGATCCCGACGAGCATGATATCCGTTTGGTAGAGGATAACTGGGAAAGTGCCAACCTCGGCGCCTGGGGCTTAGGTTGGGAGGTCTGGCTCGACGGTATGGAAGTGACCCAGTTTACCTATTTCCAACAGTTTGGCGGTATCGATTGCAAACCTGTCAGCGGTGAGCTCACCTATGGTATTGAACGTCTCGCTATGTTCATTCAAAAGGTGGATAGTGTCTTTGATATCGAGTGGGTTGATGGGATCACCTATGGTGACGTCCATCACCAAGGTGAAGTGGAACATAGCATCTATAACTTTGAAGTGGCTAATACCGATATGCTCTTTCAAGTTTACGATATGTTTGAACAGGAGGCCAAGGATGTTCTTGAAGCGGGACTCGTTCTTCCCGCATATGATTATATTTTGAAATGCTCTCATACCTTTAATTTATTGGACGCCAGGAACGCCATCAGCGTGGCGGAACGCCAGCATTATATCGCCAGAGTGCGCCAGCTGGCTCGTATGGCAGCAGAAGGATATGTGGCTCAACGGGAAAAATTGGGATATCCTTTGATCAAAGATCCGGAAAAGAGAAAAGCCATGGGACTTGGCGAAGCAAAGAAAGGAGGCCGCAACGATGAGTAAAAACTTACTTTTTGAGATCGGGGTAGAGGAAATCCCCGCGCGGTTTATGGCAAAAAGCATTGCTGATCTGGAAAAGGGCGCTGCCGCCATGCTGCGGGAAGCCCGTCTTTCCTATGACAAAATCCGCGGCCTCGGCACCCCCCGCCGTCTGACCTTACTCATCGACGGTCTCGCTGAGCGTCAGGAAGATCTGAAAGAAGAGGTCAAAGGCCCCTCGAAAAAAGCGGCTTTTGACGGAGATGGCAACCCCACCAAGGCCCTGGAAGGGTTCCTGCGTTCCAAAGGGCTCACCGTCGATGATATTACAATAAGGGAGCAGGGTAACGGCGAATACGTTTTTGCCACCAAAGAGGAAAAAGGGGAGGAAGCCATGGCGGTTCTTCCGGATCTCCTCGTGGCTTTGGTCGATCATCTGAAATTTCCCAAACCCATGCGCTGGGGCGATTATGATATGCGTTTCGTCCGTCCCATTCGTTGGCTCGTGGCGCTCCTCGGTCAAGAGATTATTCCTTTGCGCATCGTCAATGTGACCAGCGGCAATGTCTCCCGCAGCCATCGCTTTTACGGCAGCGGTGACGTGGTGATCGAAAGTCCCGAAACCTATGTGGAACAACTTCGTGAAAACTATGTCATGGTGGATCCTGCGGAACGCCGCGAAGTGATCTGGAAACAGATCCAGGATCTGGCCGCTGCTCACAACGCTGTCGTGGAAGAAGATGAAGAATTGCTGGAAGAAGTTGTATTCCTCTTGGAATATCCCACGGCTTTAATGGGCAGTTTTGAGGAAAAATATCTCCGAATTCCCAAGGAAGCGGTGATCACCCCTATGCGGGAGCATCAACGTTATTTCCCTGTGTTGGATCATGATGGGAATCTTTTGCCTCATTTTGTCACTGTTCGCAATGGTTTGCCGCGAAATATTGAGATCGTTACTGCCGGAAATGAAAAGGTGCTTCGGGCCCGTTTGGCCGACGCTGAGTTTTTCTATGATGAGGACTTAAAGATTGCTTTGGCCGATAATGTGGAACGGCTGAAGGATATTGTATTCCACGTGACTATGGGAACTGTTTATGAAAAAGTGGAACGCATCGTCAAGATCAGCGGTTATCTGGCTGATTGTTGCAACGCTTGCCGCAAAGAGGTGGAACGCGGCGCTTACCTGGCCAAAGCCGATCTGGTATCCAATATGGTCTATGAATTCCCGGAACTCCAGGGCATCATGGGAGAATACTATGCTGTAGCCCAAGGGGAACCCGCAGTTGTCGGTCAAAGCATTCGCGAAAGTTATCTGCCCCGTTTTGCCGGGGATGATCTTCCCGAAAGCATTAACGGGATGCTAGTTTCCATTGCTGATAAGATCGACAGCGTCGTGGGATTCTTTGCTATGGATATGGAACCCACCGGTTCCCAAGACCCCTATGCTTTGCGCCGTCAGGCCATGGGTATTGTCCAGATTATTTTGCAAGGAAATCTTCCCATCAACATGGGAGAACTTATTGATTTCGTTTATGAATTGATTGCTTCTTCCTACCAAACAGAGAAGAACCAAACTGCCACCAAGGAACGGGTCTACAATTTCTTCGGGCAGCGACTTGAGAACGTGTTAAGCGACAGCGGCTTGAAGTATGATACCGTCAACGCTGTAATGAGCGACGCCATCGATGATTTTTGCCTGACTCGGACCAAAGGGGAAGCCCTTGAGGAATTCCGAAAGAATTCTAATTTCGCGCCTTTGATGGCTGGCTTTACTCGTGTGAACAATTTGGCGAAAAAAGCGGAAAGTGCCGCTTACGACATAGCATTGCTGAAGGAAGACGCGGAAACAGCATTGGTAGCGGCCTACGATCGCTTCCAAAAGAGCGCCGACGCTGCCTTGGCTGCAAACGATTTTGAAACAGCTTTTAACGCCATTGCGGCCATGCGGGAACCCATCGACGGATTCCTTACGGATATCATGGTGATGTGTGATGATGAGAAATTGCGCAACAGCCGTCTCGGTTTGTTGCGGGCTATTGCTGACAGCATGCTGAAAATTGCAGATTTTCGTGAGATTGTTGTAGAAAAATAATTGACTTGGATGAAAACGGAAGAGAATATGTGGGAAACTTTCGATGGCTTTATCGAAGTTCTCCCACTTCTCTTTGTTCTGTCCGGAGAAACCAGCAGTTTAAAAATCAAACCGAATTTCACTCTTTAGGACAAGAATCTTACCTGAGATTTTTATCCATACCATACTGTGTTATGGGAAATTTTAATAATTTTCTTACAATTTTGCCATTTTTCTCGAATAATTCTATTGACTGCACATATTTTTTATATGATAATGATGATATTAAGGAAGTTTCATAAAGGAGGTTCTCTATGGCTTCCCTGATTGTCTATATCGTTTCCGATTCCGTGGGAGAAACCGGCGAATTGGTAGCCCGTGCTGCTGCCAGTCAGTTTGATGCGGGAAAAACACTTTGGAAGCGGTTCACCCATGTAACTGACGTGAACTCCCTTCGTGAGATTGCAATGGCAGCAGCGTCAGACCATGGGCTGATTGTGTTTACCTTGGCTAGCAGCACATTGAGGACAGCAATGATGAAGCTTGCTTCGGCTTATGACGTTTCCGTCGTTGATGTGTTAGGGCCTCCCATTCGCACCATAGCTTCGTCCTTGGGGATGGCTTCCAATGAGGAAGTTGGCGGACTTCGCAAATTGGATGAACGCTATTTCCGCAGAGTAGAGGCGATGGAATTTGCCGTGCAATATGATGATGGTAAGGATCCCCAGGGATTCAAAGAAGCTGATGTCGTAATTCTTGGTGTCTCCCGGACTTCCAAGACGCCGGTTTGTATGTATTTGGCTCATAAAAATATCAAAGCGGCAAATTATCCGGTAGTGCCGGAAACCCCTATTCCCGATGTAATATTTGAAATTCCACCAAAGAAAATTTTTGGGTTGACCATCAATCCGCAAAACCTCAATGAGATTCGAACCCAGCGTCTCATTACCATGGGCGCTGCTGGTGCCGGCACCAATTATGCCGACCCCAACCGTCTATTGGAAGAATTGGATTTTGCCAAAAGGTTATACCGCCGTATCGGTTGCCGCGTGTTGGACGTTACAAATAAGGCCATCGAAGAAACGGCTGGGAATATATTAGAATTACTTTATAAGAATAATTAAGGAGGCAATTCATGAGTAAGAAGTATGTTTACCTTTTTGATGAAGGTAATAGTGAAATGCGGGCCCTTTTGGGCGGGAAAGGCGCTAATTTGGCGGAAATGACAAATATTGGCTTGCCTGTACCTCCCGGCTTGACCATTACTACCGAGGCTTGTAACGAATACTATCTTCAAAATGAAAAAATGCCTGAAGGCTTGGAAGAAGAGCTTGCCGAAAAACTGAAAATCGTAGAGGAACGCATTGGTAAAAATTTAGGCGATCAAAATAATCCTCTGCTGGTATCGGTTCGTTCCGGTGCCAAGATTTCTATGCCCGGTATGATGGACACGATTTTGAATCTCGGTCTCAACGACGTAACTGTGGAGGGCATGGCTGCTGCCACTGAAAACCGTCGTTTTGCCATGGATTGCTACCGTCGTTTTATTCAAATGTTTGGCGATGTTGCCATGGGCGTCAACAGTGAACTTTTTGAAAACGCCTTAGCAGACTTGAAAATTGATGAAAATGTAAAATATGATCATCAGCTTTCCGCCGAAGCGTTGGAAAAGCTGATTGAAACTTTTAAAGGTATTTATAAAAAAGCTACCGGATCCGATTTCCCCCAGGATCCCAAGGAACAGTTGCTTTTGGCAGTGCAAGCGGTATTTCGCTCTTGGAATTCCGACCGTGCTATTTACTATCGTAAACATAATAAGATTCCCGATGATCTCGGTACCGCTGTAAACGTGCAGTGTATGGTCTTTGGGAATATGGGTGACGATTGCGGCACCGGCGTTGCCTTTACCCGCAATCCTTCTACCGGAGAAAAAGGGCTCTATGGTGAATACCTTATCAATGCCCAAGGAGAAGACGTAGTCGCCGGGATCCGTACCCCGGAACCCATTACCAGTCTGGAACGGGATATGCCTGAAGTTTATAAGCAATTCCTCAATATCAGCCAGCTACTGGAAAAGCATTATCATGATATGCAAGATATGGAGTTCACCGTGGAACGGGGTAAGCTCTTTATGCTCCAAACACGCAATGGGAAGCGCACTGCCGCCGCTGCAGTGAAAGCTGCCGTAGACATGGTGGACGAAGGCCTTATTGATAAAGAAACTGCCTTGATGCGTTTGGAACCGCTCCAGATCAATCAACTTCTCCATCCCGGAATCGACCCCAATGCCAAGTTGGATGAGATTGCTCATGGCCTTCCTGCATCTCCTGGCGCTGCCTGCGGTCAAGTCGTCTTTGATGCAGATACCGCCGAAGAGTTGGGAAAAGCCGGAAAAAAAGTCATCTTGGTTCGTACAGAAACCACTCCCGAAGATATTCACGGGATGAATGAAGCCCAGGGGATTCTCACCAGCCATGGCGGCATGACGAGCCACGCAGCGGTCATTGCCCGTGGCATGGGTAAACCTGCGGTTTGTGGTGCCGAAGCTTTGAAAATCGATGCTGTGGGCAAAAAAGTGCAGATCGGCAACGAAACTTTCACCGAAGCCGATACTCTTTCCATCGACGGCGCCACTGGTCGAATTTTTAAAGGAGAAGTTCCCATGACCTCTTCCGCCATGGGGAAAGAGTTTCAGACCTTCTTGGGCTGGGCTGATGATGTGAAACGTTTGGATGTTCGCGCCAATGCTGATACACCGGAAGACGCCCAAAAAGCCAGAGATTTCGGAGCCAAAGGCATTGGTCTCACCCGTACGGAGCATATGTTTATGGCGCAGGATCGACTCCCTGTGGTGCAAGAAATGATTTTGGCCGATGATGTGGCAGGACGTGAAGCCGCCTTGGCCAAACTTCTTCCCATGCAGAGAGAAGATTTCTACGGGATCTTAAAAGTAATGGCAGGATTTCCTGTTACCATCCGTCTTCTGGATCCGCCGCTTCATGAGTTCCTTCCCTCCAAGGAAGAACTTTTGGTGGAAATTACGAAATTGAAATGTCTCAACGGCGACAAAGAAGAAATTGCCGAAAAAGAAGCCCTGTTAAAACGGGTAGAACACCTTTCGGAATTTAACCCTATGTTGGGACATCGCGGCTGCCGTCTTGGCATCACTTATCCCGAGATTTACGCAATGCAGGCACGGGCTATTTTTGAAGCTGTGGCACAGCTTACGAAAGAAGGATATGAAGTGGAACCGGAAGTGGAAGTTCCCCTTATCATTCATATCAATGAATTCAAACGTTTGAAAGACCTCATTAATGGCGTCGGCGATGCAGTAAAGGAAGAAACCGGTGTGGACTTTTCCTATACTGTTGGTACTATGATCGAAGTACCTCGCGCTGCTCTTACCACCGACCAGCTAGCGAAGGAAGCACAGTTCTTCTCCTTTGGTACTAACGACCTTACCCAAACTACATTTGGTTTTTCTCGTGATGACGCGGAAGGAAAATTCCTCCACACCTATGTGGATCAGAAAGTTTTGCCCGTTAGCCCCTTCGTCACTTTGGATGAAAGCGGTGTCGGCAAATTGATGGATATGGCCATCAAGGCCGCTCGTGAAGTGGATCCCGATTTCCTCATCGGTATCTGCGGGGAACATGGCGGCGATCCTGAATCCATTGAACTTTGCCATCGTTTGGGTTTGAATTTCGTTTCCTGTTCGCCTTATCGCGTGCCCATTGCCCGTTTGGCCGCAGCACAAGCAGCGATCCAAAATAAGTAAAATATTATGGATTTTGATTCCTGAATTTTTTGTTTTTGTTCTCGGCATGCGGAGACCGCGATCAATGAGACCACTTTGCAATTTGTGGCTTTTTGTGATAAATGTAAAGGTTGCATATGGGGAATGTGTCTGATGAAGAGATCGCAAGTTCGCTGTGTTTGAGACAGATAGAATATGGAATATTAAAAGGACTATTGCTATTAAGCAATAGTCCTTTTTTCTATGCCATATGTATGCTGTTGCTCCCGAATGGCTGGTTTCTGTCTCATAATATATTGTTGTTTTAGAATCAGCTTCCTTCATTTTTGAAATAATCCTGTAACACAAAACTGATCTCTATCATTAGTCTCTTTTTGGGGAGTAAAGGGTCGGTTCCCAAAATTTCTTCGATTTGTTCCAAACGATAATAAAGGGTTCTCCTGGAGATTCCCAGTTTTTGAGCAGTTAATTGTTTATTTCCATTACATTCATAATAGCATTTTAAGGTGTTGATCAGTTTCCCATTTTGGGAATAGTCAGCCTCAATTAAAGGGGATAGCTGCTCTGATGTATATTGTTGCAGTCGCTCCATATTTCCGGCATCGTCGATGAGAGAGAACAGAAAAAAAAGGTTTAAATCGTCATAAATAGATTGGCCGATATGAAAACGCTGACACACATCTATCGTTTCCATGGCAGTTCGGTAACTCCAGGGGATATCCTCGATATGATTAGAGCGTTGGCCTGCGGCAAGAACCAATCGGTCTTTATTGCCTTTTGCTAGAAAATCCGCGTTGACCTCTTTTACCACTTTGTAAAATCGGTCTTTCCAGGTGGAATTTACCCCATAGTCTAAAACTACACCGGCAAGCAATCCATCGGCAAACAGGGGATAAAATAGGAATTGCTCGCTTTCGAAATATGCGCGTAATTTTTTTGCAAGAGAAAGATAAACCCCTTCAAAATGTCGATGCGAGACCTTTTCTTTGTGATAAGACATCAATACGGAGAAATAAGAAAATTTTGTTAGTTCCGCAGAATCCATTTTTAGCCGCTGTCGGACAGAATCATTGGAGATACGGCCGTAAAACCAATCTGTCATCCAATGATTTTCTTCCAGCACTTGTTTTTCCCGCAAATAATCGGGATTGACATTCATGATTAAAGTATTAAGAAGGGAGCGGCTAATATCGATAAAACGAACAGATTGCTCAAATATGATCAGTGGACAATGATAATGATTGGCCAATTCAATCATTCGCGATGGGGTATTTTTTAAATGCGCATGCAGTTGTAAACAAAAGCCGGCAACCCCTTTTTGCAGTACTTGCTGAAAGAAAGAAATCAAGGTCTCTTCATCGTTGACACCAAGGGCACAGCAAAAAATCAATTCTCCGCCATCAATCCATTTTTTCGGGTCATCCCAAATTTCCAAAGGGTGGATCCAACTGACTTCTTTATTTAAGCCTTCTTCACCCGCAACCAGTTTGGCATCCCGAAAAACTTCCATTTTGAGCACTTCAGACATCGTAATGGGATTATAAATCAACATATGCCACACTTCCTTTAAGATGATCTTAGATCGATTGACCTCACAACGATACTGTAAGTTTGTAGAACACGATTTGTTTTAATGAGTTCTAAACTATGTTTAATTTTATGCTTTTATTTTAATATGTTACACTATGTGCAAAATATTGTCAAATATTTTCTCTTATTGACAATTATATCAACAATAAAGCGGCAGTATACTTAAATCAATCGATAACGCTGACAGATGGTGAGATCGGATGAATGGAAAAACTAGGTTGCCATAATGTAACAATATCTTGTAATGTTCAAAAGAATGGAGGGTGATTACAATGCTTGTGATTGGTGAAAAAATTAATGGCGCAATCCCTTCTGTAGGGGAGGCCATTGCCAAACGAGATGAAGCATTTATTCGTAATTTGGCGCGACGTCAAACAGATGCGGGCGCGGACTATCTTGATGTTTGTGCGGGCACCAATCCTGATGATGAATTGGATGCTTTGGTTTGGCTTATCGACATCGTCCAGGATGAAAGCGATAAGCCACTTTGCGTAGACAGTCCTGATGCGAAAATGATTGAGAAGGTTTTACCCAGGGTCAAACAAAACGGGTTAATCAATTCTGTTTCCGGCGAAGGGGATAAATGCGGGATTATTTATCCGTTATTAAAGGGCACCGATTGGAAAGTGATCGCCCTTACCTGCGATAACAACGGTATCCCCGAAACTGCGGATAAAAAAGTTGCGATTGCAAAAGGGTTGATTGAGGAAGCCGCTCATTATGATATTGCACCGGATCGCATTTTTATTGATCCTCTTGTCCTATCCTTATCCGCGGTAAGCGACTGTATGCTTTCTTTTATGGAAGCAGTGCGGCAAATTAAAGAAGCTTATCCCACGGTTAAAACCGTATCGGGTCTCTCTAATATTTCTTACGGTATGCCTTATCGGAAAATTGTAAACATGAATTTTCTAGCTTTGGCCTTGTCCGTCGGTATGGATGCGGCAATTATGGATCCGGAGAACAGAGATATGTGCGGAACGCTTTATGCGGTGGAAGCATTGCTCGACCGGGATAAATATTGCCGTAAATATAACCGCGCTTACCGTCAAGGCAAATTTGGTTCCAAATGATCTGAATGAAGATTGGTGTCAATAAAAATCAAAGGAGGTTTTCAGTATGTTGGATTTTGAAAAATTAAAAACAGCTATTAGTGAAATGGATGACGAAACGGCAATGAATATCATCAACGAGGTTGTAGAAACCCAAGGTGATGCCGGTCAAGCCATTGCCGCCTGCCAAGAAGGAATGGGAATTGTAGGAGAAATGTTTGAAAAGGGCGATTACTTTGTCGGAGATTTGATTTTTGCAGGGGAGTTGATGGGCCAAGCAACAGAAGCACTTCGTCCGCTCCTTGCTGCGGACAGCTCTGAAGACCTTGGTAAAATTATCCTCTGTACCGTTGCCGGCGATATTCACGACATTGGTAAAAACATTGTCAAAGCCATGATGGGGGCGGCCGGTTTTGAAGTGGTAGACCTCGGCGTTGATGTCGCTCCTGAAGATATTGTTGCAGCGGCGAAAGAAAATGGTGCGAAAATTATCGGTCTCAGCGGTATTTTGACATTGGCCATAGACTCGATGAAAGATACGGTGCAGGCATTAAAAGATGCTGGGATCAGAGATAATGTTCATGTGATTTTGGGCGGGAACCCTGTTACCGATCAAGCCTGCAAAGACGCAGGAGCCGATGCTTGGACAACCAATCCTCAAGAAGGCGTGGCAATTTGTCGAGAATGGGCACTTGTCAAATAAATGAGGAATTCATTGCGTTGCTTTGTGGAGAATTACTGAATGAAAGCATCTCCCAATCTTTGGGAAAACACCTCAATTCGTTAATCAGGAGAAGGTGAGAGCTTATGGCAAGTAAATTACAAAGTCGACAGGTGATCCAATTTTTAATCTTAGGATGTGGCTCAAATGCGATTTTCTATATTCTGTTTTGCCGCGGCAGTTTCTATGACGCCTTCACTATGGCGTTTGCGGTATCCAACACTCAATTTGGATTTATGTCCACTGTCGCATTAACGGTCTCCTGTCTTACCTATTTTATCGGCGGTATTTTAGCTGATAAAATCCACCCCCGACTTTTGGTTACGATATCTTTTATTGTAACCGGTTTATGTAACTTTGCACTGGGACTTTTCCCAAATTACGGGATCAGTTTGGCTCTCTATGCAATTATGGGCGCGTCTACGACCCTTACATTCTGGGGCTCTTTCCTAAAGCTGACAAGGCAATTTGGTCGCGCTGTAGGCTCAGAGAGTAAAAGTTTTGGTGCAATGGAAGGCACAAGAAGTGTATTTTCGATTGTTGCCGCCACCTTTGCTGTATTCATGTTCTCTCAATTTAATAATTCCGTTTCCGGCCTTCGTTTCGTCATGTGGATGTATGCCGCCTTGCTTATTATTTTTGGGATCCTTGCCTTCTTTGCTTTTGGCGGCAAAGATGAATCTTCAGAAGAAGATGTAATCAATCAGGAGAATCCCTTTAAGCTTTTGGTACGGTGTCTCAAAGATCCAAATATTTGGCTCGTCGGTCTTATGGCTATGGGTGGTTATACTGTCGGCAGCGTCATTGGTTCCTATATGGGGACTTTTGGTACAACGGCATTTGGACTTTCCGTTGCCATTGCGGCTTACGTTGGTTTAATGAATCAGTGGTTTAAGCCGGTGGGCAACTTTACAGTAGGTTGGCTTGGAGACAAATTTGGTCCCAGCAAAGTTATTCTGTTCCTCAATATTTGTCTCACTATCATCGCTTTGTTTTTCATATTCTTACCGAAAAACACCTCTATGATGTGGGTTTTCCTCATTGTGATTGCCATTGAGATAATTTTAACCGGGGCTTTCCGCGGTCAAATGTATGCTCCCATGAGAGAATGTCGCGTTCCGATGAATCTTACCGGTTCTGCCATTGGTTTTTATGCAACATTAATTTATGCAACCGATGCCGTACTGCCTCCTATTATTGGTCGGTGGCTGGATAATCTGCCCATGGAAATGGCATGGAGAAACATCTTTATTATGCTTGTTGTCTTCGGTATGATCGGAATCGTCAGTTCTTTGATCTTCCGTGCACGGAACAGGGAAACCATCGCTGAAGTCAGAGCGGAGGAAATCGAAGCGAGAAACCAAGCGAAACAGGTCAAACGCGCCTGAAACATTACTACTTTACCTATCACAGAAAGGAGTTGGTACTATGAAACTAAATTACTCCATTGGTACGAAACAAGATGCAGAAAACATCCATGAAATGAGCGTGAAAATCCTTAGTGAAGTCGGTGCGGCTTTTCACTCTCCGGAAACGGTTGCATTATTTAAGAAACACGGTGCAAAGGTAGACGGTGAAATCGTTTATATTTCCAAGGAGATGTTGGAAGAAGCCCTGAAAACGGTTCCTCGTACATATCGCCTTTATGACAGGGACGGTGGTTATATCACCATTGGTGAGGGGGATTTAAAATGTGATTCCACTGATGGACCTATCTATATCCGTAAAGAAGGGAAATATGATACCCCCAGCCACGATCATTTGGTCAACTTCCATAAATTATCTGAAACCAGTGATGTCATTGCCATTTCCAATCCTAATATTATTGATATTTCTTATGTCGCTCCTGAAATCAGGAATCAATACGGCCTCGGCGTCGCATTGCGTTACTGTAAAAAACCCATGCACGGTATGGTTCTAGGCGGTAAGGATGTTGTGGAAGAGTGCTTCAAAACCATGCAAGATTTTTATGGAATGTATGATAAACCTATTATGCATGGTCTTACTTGCACTGTTGGTCCAATGCAATTGGCAAAAGATATCTGTGAAGCTATGTCGGTACTTTGTACAGCCGGCCAGCCATGTACTGTCGTTAGCGGCGTCATGTTAGGTGCTTCCGGTCCCCAGACTATGGCCGGAGCTTACACCATTGGCAATGCCATGGTGCTGGCTGCCATTGTATATTCTCAATTGCTACGCCCAGGGGCGCCGATCCTTTATTGTACCAGATTCTCATCGAATGATATGAAAAATATGGGACCTGCTTATGGCGGAATCGAAGCAATGTGGGCTTGTGCTACCTCCAAGATGATGGCTGATTACTATGGCTTTCCGCTCCAAAGCGGCGTTGGCACCGGAGAATCCAAAGTTTTGGATATCCAATGCGGTGCCGAGGGATTTATGAATCATCTCAGTCCCCATTTGCTCCATGCGGATATTCTCAACATGGCTTGCGGTCCCATGGACTGTATGAATACCATGTGTTATGAAAAATTCATTTGGGATGAGGAGGATATCATTAAATGCCGTCATTTGATGGAAGGTTATGAAGTAAACGAAGAAACTTTCCGCTTTGAAGAAATCAAGAAAAAGGGACCTACCGGCAGCTATCTTGGCAGAACATTGCCCATTTATCGGAAGGAATTCTATGAACCCAAATATGATATTCGCGATATTCATAATAACTGGGTTAAAAATGGCGAGCCGATTTGTGAAGATCTTTTGACAGAGGCTTGGAAAAAACGGATCGAGGAATATGAATTGCCGGATTTAACTGACGGCCGTAAAAAAATTATTGAAAAGCTTTTGCCCGATGAGTACCGAAACGCTGTTCTGGGGTAAGTAATTATGTGATAATGAGTTTTAAAAAGTATCGCCTACGAAAACTAGCTGTTAAACAGCTTAGCGGATAGCATGAACGCTACCCGCTAAGTTGCTTTGTAAAAGATCATTTCTAGATAAATCGAAAAGAGGGATGCACTATGGATACATTATTATCTCTTTATACCGACCGCTTTGATTGGTTTTTAGAATTAACGTGGCAGCATCTCTACCTTTCGGGGATTGCAATCATCGTTGCCACGGTGATCGGTCTATTCTTCGGTATTGCAATCAGTGAGTATAAAGAGTCTTCGAAGTTTGTTTTAGGATTCTGTAATATCATTTATACGATTCCTTGCATTTCTTTATTGGGTTTTTTGCTCCCCGTCTCTGGTATTGGTAATACTACGGCAGTGATTGCATTGATCATCTATGCCTTATTGCCGATCATACGCAACACTTATACTGGCATGACAGAAATTGACGCCAGTATGATTGAAGCGGCAAAGGGAATGGGATGTACCCGTTTCCAACTAATCTATAAGGTCAAATTTCCGCTTGCTTTGCCAGTCATTTTGGCTGGATTCCGTAATATGGTTGTCATGACTATCTCCTTGGCAGGGATCGCTTCTTATATAGGTGCTGGTGGCTTGGGACTTGCCATTTATAGGGGAATCACTACCAACAATCAGACTATGACTGTTGCCGGAAGTTTATTAATCGCATTATTGGCGATTCTTTTGGATTTTCTAATCGGCGCGTACGAAAAACATCTTAAGAAGAAAAGGAGGTTGATATAAATATGATGACATGTTACGAATGAAGAGGAGGGTACTATCATGAGACAAAAAATTATTGTACTAATTTGCATGATCGCATTGATCTGTGCCGGGGGACTTCTCTCCGGGTGCTCAAAAAATAACGCTGATATTCAGATCGCGGCGAAAGATTTTACGGAACAATATATTTTGGGAGAAATATTAAAAGCCATAGTGGAGGAATATACCGATTTGGATGTGGAATTAACTTCGGGCATTGCCGGAGAAACAAGTATCATTATGCCGGCTATGGAGAAAGGGGATTTTGATCTCTATGCGGAATATGACAGTACTGCCTGGATGACGGTGCTGAAAGAACCGGTGACCCATGATACCGGAGAAATGCACGAAGAATTGCAGAAGCAGTATCAAAAAAAGTATGATATGCAATGGCTGGGTTTCTATGGCTTTGATAATACATATAGTATTGCTATACGAAAAGAAACAGCAGAGAAGTATCAGATAAAAACTTTTTCGGATCTTGCAGCTGTCAGCGATCACATTATTTTTGGTGCTGGTTATGAATTTTTTGAAAGAGAAGACGGATATGACGGATTTCAGACAATATATCGTTTTACATTCAAAGAAATAAAAGAAATGAACCTTAGTCTAAAATATAACGCGCTCCTTGATCATCAAGTCGATGCCATCACGATCTATCGAACCGATGGAAGGATGGAAAACCCCGATATTGTGGAATTGGAAGATGATAAAAACTATTTTCCACCAGCTATGTGTGGTACGGTGATTCGTAATGAAATTTTGGAAAAGTACCCGGAATTGGGCAATGCCCTGCAAAAGTTAAATGGCATGATTTCCAATGAAGAAATGCGCACAATGAATGCTGCGGTGGACATTTATGGAGAAGATCCGCAAAAGGTTGCCGCGAACTTTTTAAAACAAAAAGGATTGATCAAAGATGAATGAAGCAGAAATAAAAAACAGTATCATTCGATTTGAAAATGTCTGGAAATCTTACGGAAACCATACTGCTTTAAAGGATGTCAGTTTTGAAATCCGTGAAGGCGAGTTTATTACAGTGATCGGGAGTTCAGGTTGCGGAAAAACGACGATGTTGAAATTGATCAATGGATTGCTAAATCCCGATCAAGGCGCAGTTTATATCAATGGACAGGATATTTCCGCCATCGACCAAATTGAATTAAGGCGTAGAATTGGATATGTTATTCAAAGTATTGGCCTGTTCCCTCACTTAAATGTAAAAAAGAATATTACGTTTATTCCAGATATCTTGAAATATGATAAAAAAAGAAGTGATCTTATTGCAAAAAAGATGATCAAAACGGTCGGACTCAGTGAAGAAATTTTAGAACGCTATCCAGCCGAGCTTTCCGGTGGGCAACAGCAACGAGTCGGCGTTGCCAGAGCTTTGGCAGCTTCTCCAAGAATTCTTCTCATGGACGAACCGTTTGGTGCTTTGGACGAGATTACTCGTACAAAGCTTCAAAATGAAATGCTGAATCTTCATCAGGAACTGCAACTGACAATTGTCTTTATTACTCATGATTTGAGGGAGGCTGCTAAATTGGGAGAGCGTATTTTCTGTATGGAAAAAGGAGCGATTGTTTTTGACGGTACTCCTCAGGAAATGATTGCAAGCTTTGAAAATCAGCATGAATATGTCTATAATGGACAAATGCTACCATTTGAAAATGTTTTTTTTAATACGGATATATAACTTTAAAGTCTCGCAGATAAATTACCTGCGAGACTTTTTTATGAAAAGAACCTTGTTTTTAGAAAAAAATAAGGGTGAAATGATATAATCATCTGGAATGTGGCTGTAAATATCTCCGATATTACATTCTGTTTACATTGGTCCCTTTTTTTGTCATCAGTCCATAATTTCTGGAAATGATCATTATTTCCTCGCAATTTGCTTAATTGTTTTGATGTCGTTGACAAAGCAAGAGAGGAATCAAACCGAGTGGCACATTTAAAGTGCTGTAGATTGGTTGGAACGATTTGAGGATATTGATTGGAAAACTGACGACAAGATTTTTTATAAGATAGGTAGCCAAAACGGAGCGGCAGCAAAATGCTGTTGCTCCGTTTTAGCCATTTTGGACGACTCCTAAAATCGCTTAGAGTTTTATAGAGTGTAACATTTTGATCCATTGGGGATCAAAATGATTTACAATTTCACTGTGTCCAAGATCCATCATTTTGATCTTTTCCATATCCTCTTGAGACAATGAGAAGTCAAACACGTCAAAGTTCTCTTTGATCCTGTCTTCATGAACGGATTTAGGAATTACCACAACGCCGCGTTGGATATTCCAGCGGAGCGCCACCTGGGCGACAGACTTCCCATATTTTTCGCCAATTTTCGCTAAAATCGGGTTCGTAAAGAAATCGTGCATCCCTTCGTTAAAGGGGCCCCATGCTTCCGGCACAACACCGTATTCGTTCATCGTATCAAGATTCATCTGTTGCTGGAAAAATGGATGGATCTCTACCTGGTTGATCATTGGTTTGATCTCAAAAGTTTCGCAGAGATCGGCAAGTACATGGGGATAGCAGTTTGCCATACCAATCGCCTTCAACTTGCCATCTTTGTAGAGTTTTTCCAGACCCTTCCAGGCGTTGATGTAATCGCCCATGGGCTGATGGAGCAACATAAGATCGATATAATCGACGCCAAGCCGCTCCATGGAAGTTTCTGTCGCTTTGATGGCTCTTTCGTAAGAGAAATCTTGGATCCACAGTTTCGTCGTAATAAAGATCTCTTCTCTCGGAATTCCACTCTCTTTGATGGCATCGCCGACGGCCTTTTCATTTATATAGGCTTGTGCCGTATCGATCAAACGATAACCTGTTTTGAGCGCCGTAAGAACAGCGTTTTTTGCATTCTCATATTCGGGGATCTGGAATACTCCAAATCCGAGCATGGGGATTTTTACTCCGTTATAAAATTTTCGATATTCCATGGTCGTCCTCCTTCATCAATCATTGGCATGAACGTCAAAGGCCCCAAGTAGGAATTCCGCAACTCCCGGCGCGTCTGGATCGTGAGCGCCTTTGCCGGTGTCGAGGTCTCTCATCTGCGCCATTTCTTCGTCTGTAAGAGTGAAATCAAAGATTTCCATATTGCTTTTGATTCTGTCCGGGTTGACGGATTTAGGGAAAATGATCGCACCCTCCTGGATTTCAAATCTCAGGATGATTTGGCCGATGCTCTTATGGTGTTTTTCAGCGATCTTGGCGATCACGGGATCGGCGAGCATTTTTTTGTTTCCTTGTCCCAGCGGCCCCCAAGCTTCCAGCTGAACGCCGTCCTTCGCCATCATGCTCCGAAGCTCTTTTTGTTGGTAATAGGGATTAAATTCCACCTGATTGACAGAAGGTGTCGTTTCAAACTGCGGTACGAAATCGTTCCAGATCTTGGGGGTCATATTGCTTACGCCAATGGAACGGATTTTCCCCGCTTTTTTTGCCTCCTCCATTGCTTTCCATGCGCCTGGCACATCGCCATAGGGCTGATGGATCAGGTAGAGATCAATGTAGTCGACGCCCAATTTGCACAGGGAAATATCAATTCCCTTTGTCGCTGCTTCGTAGCCGTAATCTTGGAGCCAGAGCTTGCTTGTCAGGAAAATATTTTCTCTCGGGACCCCGCTTTCGCGAACCGCTTTTCCAACCTCCTGCTCATTAAAATATGCGGCAGCGGTGTCAATATGGTAAATGCCGAGGTTAATGGCTTCTCTGACGGCTTTGCAAGTGCTCCCGTCAGCGGGGATCTGGAAGGTTCCAAACCCGTATACGGGAATCTCTACACCATCGTTCAATGTCGTCGTTTCAATTCTCATGAAGTATCACTCGTCCTTTCTGTAATTTAAATATGGAGTTATGATCGCGTTTAAAAATGTATCGCAAAACTCCTTTGTACGTGCTTCAAAGCTATAGGCGCCGCCGGACATATCCCAACATAACATTTCTCCGTAAAGTACGTCGATCAAAGTATGGGCAATCACATCAACGGGAGTGTCTGTTTTCAGCTCTCCTCGTTCAATTCCTTGCTCAACCAAATGTCTGATCGAATTAATGTCCATATGCAGCTTATTTTTATCGTCTGCGTTTTCCACAAGATCCGGGTTCACAGTGTTACGCACCCATTCCTGGCAGAGCTTTAAACCGCTTTTTTCGATATATCCGGAAAAGTCCATCATAAAAAGTACAAGACGTTCCATGAAGGTGCCGTTGTGACTCTGTGCTTTTTCGAGAATTTCTTGGAAGATTTCCCGGCTCAGCGCAAAAAGAACATCTTCTTTGCGTTTGAAATATGTATAAAAAGTGCCGTTTGCAACGCCGCAGGCCTTTGTGATTTCTCCGACAGATGTATTGGTAAGTCCCTTTTCGCATATGATTTTTTTAGCCGCTTCCAATAGTTTCCTTTTGGTTTCAAGGGCGGCAAGTTGTCGGTT
>CAJFVQ010000016.1 GCA_904420535.1 Candidatus Cryptoclostridium obscurum | reverse complement strand
TTTATTAAATTGGTAAAAATTTATCACACATTGGAACATATTGATATGCATCATTCCCCCTGCGAAATGAATGACATTGATGTAAGCGTTCGTCAACAAGAAGTCGTATACCAAACCATGAAATACAGCGACAAACCTATTATGGGCATGATCCTAGGATATGAGGAAGCCAAGGAATGCATCTCCATGGCAGCAATCCCCTTTGGTGGATTAGAAGCAGTCAGAAACAAACCCGTTATATTAGCAGATCCTTGTACCGTAACACCCCTAAGCTATGATGATAAGGCAATCGGCACTTTAATGGCCTTTGCAGAATACGGACAAATTCAGTTAATCAATTCCCTTTGTATGGCAGGCGCGACTGCTCCCGCAACTCTGGCAGGCACTGTGGCAGTGCAGAATGCTGAAATTCTAGCCGGAATTGTCCTTGCCCAATGTGTCAATCCCGGCACTCCTGTGGTATATTCCGCATCAGGATCCAATGCTGATATGCGCACCGGCTGTCTTACCATTGGCTCTCCCGAAGATGCACTGATGTCTTTGATCAACGGCCAGCTCGCGAAATTCTACAACCTTCCTTGTCGTATCAGCGGTAATATTTCTGACAGTAAATGTGTTGATACTCAAGCCGGGTATGAGTCAATGATGAATTTGATGACTGCACAAATGGCAGGTGGTAACTTCATACTTCATGCTTGTGGTATTTTAGAAACATATAATACTGTCTCCTTTGAAAAAATCATAACAGACCATGAAATTGTGGGTATGGTAAAACGTATAGGCCGTGGAATTGAAGTAAATGAAAACACCCTTGCATTCAGCGTAATTAAGGAAGTAGGCCCTCAGGGACAATTCCTAACGCAAGATCATACTTTTATGAACTTCAGGAAAGAACATTATATGCCATTTATTAGCGATCGTCAAAATATCAGGCAATGGGAGGAATCCGGAAGTCTATCCATCGCTCAAAAAGCCAACGCAAAATGGAAACAAATTCTGGAAGACTATGAACAGCCAGATTTTCCCGCCGAACTTGATAATGATTTAAAGAAAATGATCCAAAAATAAATTTTGGGGAAACGGGCGGGGGAACCATACTCTCCCTCCCTTTTTCCTCTAAGTAATTAAGATACTTCATGGAAGATCGAATTATATTTTAGTCAATATAGAAAGGAGAGAACTATGAAAAACTTTGGCTTTAGAAAACTGATGATTTTTATCATACTTAGTGCTACAGTTGCCCTGGCTTATCAACTGCCATACCTTCGTTTTACTTTTTACGATCAAATGATGAGTGCCCTACAGCTTAACAACACTCAAATGGGAGTTTTGGCTACGGCAATTGGGTTCGCAAGTACAGTCAGTTACCCAATTGGCGGTTTTATTGCAAACCGTTTTTCCATGAAAACTCTAATTTGTTCCACTTTGGCTGCTTATATTGGTCTTACGATCTGGTTTGCCTTCACGACAAACTATATTATGCTTATCATCATCCATATTCTTTATGGTTTTTTCAGTATTGCAACATTATGGTCTGCCTATCTCACAGGTATCCGCAATCTCGGCGATGAAAAAAATCAAAGCACATTATTCGGCAGCAGTGAAGCTACCCGTGGGGTAATACAAACTCTTATGGGTTTTGCCTTCCTGGGAATTATGGGAGTCGCTGCCACGCCGGTGTTGGGATTCCGCTATGTTATGTTCCTCGGTACCGGTGTCATTGCTGTTTTCTTGATTCTCTCGTTGATATTCCTTCCCAAAGGAGAAAATACAACACAAAGGGAATCCATTAAGTCTGAAATCACACAGAATGATAAAAAATACACGATCATCGACGTTGTAAAAAATAAAGGCGTTTGGGTTACTATTTTGGTAATCATGTGTGCCTATATTTCGTGGACTCTAGGGAACGGCTATCTGACAACATATACGGTTCAGGTTTTAAACGTCTCAGAGTCTTTAGCATCCACTCTCGGCATCGTACGCAGTTATATCATTGTAATCCTCGCAGGCTTCCTCGGTGGCTGGCTTCTGGATAAATTCACTTATAAAGGAAAAGGATTTATAGTACTCTTCAGTGCCATTGCCATAGCCATAGCTGCAGTAATGTTTAGTAGCAAAGTCGTTCCAGTTTGTATTGGATTGACCCTACTTATCGCATTCCTGGCCAATGTTATGAAATCTACCTATTGGTCTGTCATGGGACAAGCCGGTATCCCCACCAAAATGACGGCTCTGGCCACAGGATTCATTTCATTTATCGTGTTTTTACCCGATATGATCGTTCCTACAATTTGCGGAATCTGGATCGATACGGCTGCAGCAGCTGGTAATATTGAAGCAGGATTCAATAAAATATTTATTTTACTGATTGCTTTTTCACTAATTGGCATTATTGCCGGATACATACTAATGAGACGCACCAAAGCAATGGAAGCCAGAGGTGAAATTGAAAAGGTAAAACAATAAAAGTACGAAAGAAAATAGTAAAATCCTCATTCTACCTTTTAAAGGTCAGAATGGGGATTTCTATAATTCTGTAAATCAAAGTTATGAGGCAGCAAAGAAAAATTTGCTGAAGATCAACAGACTATGAGACTATGAGAAAATCGCAACATTGATAATTTAGAGATTCATTGATAAGTATTTCTAACGCCCCTAATTATCTTTTACAATATAAAACCTCCGACTTCTTTACGATCAATGGCAAAGTCAAACAATGTCCCCTTGTTCACCACAGCAAAGTAGCAGCTACGGTCATACTCTGCTGCATAGTGTTTTTCGATCAGCTCCAAAGTGGACCTCAGTTGTAACATTGTCGCGAATTCGTGCTTACAACTATAACCACAGAAACAGGAGCAAATAAGATCGCTGACCTCCCCATTTTTGTATTTGAATTCCACCTCATATGCTTCACTGCCTTCGACGATAGCATATCCACAGGTGCCGTCAATACAAATATATTTCACCTTATTTTCCATGTAGTAGTCGTGACCGCGCTCTGCAATCATACTGCTCACATTCATAGCCTTAAGGTCATCCAATCGAAAGGATGTATCATCACTACCTTCTATGAATTCATCATCATCCTTTGCCGGTGCCTTGAACCATGTAACTGCTTTGCTGGCCGGCAACGCCGTTTTATCGAAGGTAATAAAGTGGCTCCCTGCCATAAAGAAGTGACCATTGACAGAAGTATCCACAACAGCGATCACACGCTTATATTCAGAAATTTTTATCTTGAAGTTGTAGTTAACATCCAAAACCCAGCCGCGCTGACCTTCCAACTTGCCATCAACATAGACAATATCACCAGGGATTAAGTCAAACTGATCGTTAAAGTAAGCCAAAGCAATATTACGTTTCTCAAAATATACTTGCACCACGGATTTTCGTGGAGCTGCTGTTTTTTTTGGTTCAGTAGATTCAACACATTCAACATCGCTTGGAAAATCTTCGAAATAGTCTGCTTTAAAACCTATCTTAAATTCCATATACTTGCCCTCATCAATCATTACTTTGTCATTGTCTTTCGATTTCTTGATAATAAAAATTTTATATTACGATCTGTCCGATAAAACTCTCTTTTAAATATAAATCATATCAATATCGAAAAGTAATTGCTCATTAAAAACGAACTTAAATAAAAGAAACTCAGTCCGTTTATTAAACAAACTGAGTTTCTTTCTATGGCTCCCCGAGTAGGACTCGAACCTACAACAACTCGGTTAACAGCCGAGTGCTCTACCATTGAGCTATCAGGGATTATTACCCTGGCAGCGACCCGTTCTCCCGCGGACCGACGTCCGAAGTACCAAAGGCGCAGGAGAGCTTAACTACTGTGTTCGGTATGG
>CAJFVQ010000015.1 GCA_904420535.1 Candidatus Cryptoclostridium obscurum | reverse complement strand
TCGCTGACTTTGGAACCGCAAGAGAAACCTGTTACCGTACAAGGCATGTTGTAATAACGCATTAATTCAGCAGACAATGTCGCGGCAAGCCCCATTTCGGGAGCAGCCCAGAGCCCCATGGCTGTGGACATTTCCATAAATGTTACACGGGGACTCATGATCGTGGGATGGCCGGGTTTTCTCAACTGAGCAAGGGTGACACCTGCAAGAATTTCGGCATTATGCATGACAACGGAACCCACAACAGTCATAGGACCAGTAGCGCCGATCATAGGGCAGGGAATCACACCGAGGGGCAAACCGGAATCAACAATACTCAGAATGGCTTCTGCGGGGTCATCAGCGTATTCCATGGGACTGATGGGAGATACTTCCAGGTAGGCAATGGGTTTTTCAACCAAAGCTTCTTTGCTGCCCACAGCCGCTGCGAAAACGTTTACTACATCTTCCGTTTCCTGTGCATCATGAATGCAGACACGCAGGGGTTTTGTAGTATTTTTGACCATTGCGGCAACTTGAACGGCATTGGCCGCGTGTTCGGGAATCCCCTGTGCAGTCAAACAAGAAATGATGTCAGTATTGGGTAGCGCATCGGCCAAGCGAATATAATCTTCGAGGTCAGCAAGGGAGGTATTTCTTCTTTTCCCGGTTTCAACATCTGTTACAAAGGGAACGCCAACACAGGTATGATTATAAGCGTTCTTTTCGCCCCATTTGATCTGATATTTATCATCGAGACCGTACATGGTGAAGGATTTGGGAGCATCTTGCAGCGCCTTTTCCACAACGGATCTGGTAAAACGGATACGACTTCCTTTGCCGCTGGGATCATCGGTCACATCCAAGCCCACTTCTTTTGCAAAACTTACGACAGATTCGGAGAAACATTTAATACCGGTTTGAGCCAAGATATCCAAGGTGGCTTCGTGCATTTTTTGAACGTCTCTTTCAGAACAATATTGTAATTTTATCGTATCTTTCATGTTTTATAACCTCCATTTTTATACATGATCGTTTTTTATTTGCAGATTCTTCGGAACAACTTCTTTTCATGGATCACGGCCGTACATGTTCCATCTGGAAAAGTTGTCCCCACAAGCATCACGGTCATTTATGGGAGAGAAATCAATGAGATTTCCCCCCACTGTCAAACGCATGACATAAAGCGAATCAACAGTTCTGAAAACATCCATCAATCTCTCCTCCTTTCCTTCGAATTGGCCGGTGAATATCGGAAAAATAATATCGCGCATATATCCAACAATTTTTGAATATACATTTTTCGCATATTATTCAATTCCCGATACATTTCTGTATACGCTTGTGGTTAAGTTTTAAGATTTTCCTTTTCGCGTTGGGAAATCACAAAACTCTTTTCTTTTCCCTACATCCTATACAATATGCAAATTTCATGCCAAAATTTTATCAGAAATTTTGTTTTGCATTCCCAATTTATAAATCTATATATGCAAAATTGATACCAAATTTATAAATAGAACAATTTCATCAAAGGTTCAATCCCTATCAGGCATTGTTTCAAAGCAAAAAAATCCGAGAGCAAACATTTCTGCTTTCTCCCGGATCATGCTCCGTCTCCGTTTATTTTTTCATTAATTGTCCATTGTGGATTCGATACCCGTGCCGTTGTAAGATTTTTATTATCGCCGGTTGAGAAATACCCAGAGCATCGGCAACCTTATAAGTCGATTGGTACTTTTCATAAGCGTACTGCACCATTTTTAACTCCAAATTTCCTTTGGCTTCTTTCAAGGATACGCCGGAATCCAACAGGGCCTCAATCTCATCAGAAAAGGATTTCGTTCGGAATTCCCCCGTATCGGATAGGTCGCCGCGAATCATATCCCGTTCTACTTCCATGAGAACTTTTTTTACAGCATCCATGCCAATAATATCACTGTCACTAATGATAAGAAGGCGTTCCACAGTATGCATTAATTCTCTTACGTTGCCGGGCCAAGGATAAGACAAAAAATACGATTTCACTGCCGGAGACAACGATTTATGGGTTTTATATCGAACATTATATTTTTCTAGGAAAAGCTTGGTCAGAGGTAAAATATCATCACTACGCTCTCGCAGGGGTTTTAAATGAATTGGCACGACATCAAGACGGTAATACAGGTCACCGCGAAATGTACCTTCAGAGACCATTTCCCGTAAATTTCGATTGGTAGCGGATACAACCCGCACATTCACAGGGATTCGATTCATACCGCCGACTCTTACAATCTCTCGATCTTGAAGAAATTCCAAAAGTTTTGCTTGAAGCGAAAGGGGCATTTCCCCGATTTCATCAAAAAACAGCGTGCCCCCGTCGGCCATTTCGATTTTCCCTTTTTTCCCGCCTTTTTTCGCACCGGTAAAAGCTCCGCTTTCATATCCGAAGAATTCTGATTCCAAAAGGTTTTCGGGAATCATTCCACAGTTAATTTTTACAAAGGGGCCATCTTTTCTTTCACTAAAATTATGCAGCAACTCGGCGATTACTTCTTTCCCTGTGCCGCTTTCCCCATCGATCAATACGGAAGCATCGGTAGGCGCTACCTTCCAAATGGTTTTTTCTACCTCTTTCATCGGTGCGCTCTGCATCACATAATTGTCCTGAGTAATCACTTGGCGACGTAATTCTTCCACTTCTTTGGTACGCATCTCTAAATTGCTGGTAACATCGTCAAGTCGATCCAAAAGGTCCCGAAATTCTGCTACATCTTTTGAGCTGACCAAAACATTGATCAATTTTCCATCATCATCATAAATCGGCATTCCGGAAGCAATCACCGTATGTCCGGTATGGAGGCGCATTACCTTCGTAGACGACGTTTGTCGTTCCAATACAGACTGGGTAATGCTGGAAGAAATAAGGCCGCGTTTTTCCATATCGGTAACATGGCAGCCAATGACATCGGAAATTTTTACACCACAGACCTTTTCGGCATGGGGATTCATAAACTGGATAAAACCGTATTCATCAGTCACAAAAATTTCTTCTTCAATATTATCAATAATACGTTTATAATATTCCAAACGCAGGCTCATCCGATACGTTTCCAAATCCAAGGTATACCCTAAATAAAACAAATTCCAAACATCTTCTACCACGGCGATGGGCTCATCCTGCTCATTAAAAATCAAACCGGAGCGACGGTCACTGCGAAGGCAACCAATGGAAGCCAATTCCTGATTGAGATGAAGGGGGATATACTCCCGCCCTTCCAAGAAGTCTCGAGGCGTGATACGATCCTCATTCCCTGAGGCAAACATATGCCCCAGGTCACCACGGTAATAGACATCAAAATCATTGATATCGCCTTCTCCGAAAACAATATACGATTGAGTCGCTTTGAGGTACTCTGCCCGGGAGATCCAGGAACGATCCTTGATCCAAGCGCATTCATTATAATTCAAATCAGAAATTTTCACAGATAACTCCTTTTTGCCGCATAAAACACACTGGTGAGAAAAAAGGAGAAGAAACCGTGTTGGCTTTTTCTCCTTTGTAACTAATAAACGATTCGACAACCACCCTGTAATTCCTGCAACTCTTTATGCAGAGAAGACCAAATAAATTATCCTATTTTACAGAAACATCACCGGAAACTTGGCGGTCTGTTCGATCCTCATCATCGTCAATACAAATTTCTTTTCTCATCCCTTTCACCAGCTCTCTCGTTTTATTTCTGCGGCGTAAATATTCTTCTTTTTCATCATCAAGCATAAAATATTCTTCAATTTCCTGCCGTGACATATGACCAAAATCTTCCTTTAACCACTTGGAGCAAGAAAGAATACACAAAAGGATCAAAACGGCTGTAGGCAAAGCGGTAATGATCAGTACTGCCTGAAATCCCGCTAAATCAGAACCGCTCCACAACAGGCAAAGAGGGCAAACAGAAAGGCCTATGGCCCACATGATACGAATTCTCACAGGCGGATCTTCCCAAGTGCCCAAGCCTTTGGTACAGGCGGCTCCCATGGTATATGCGGCGGAGTCCATGGTAGTCACCAGGAGAATAAAACCAGCAATAAACCAAAGAGCAATCACCCCATTACTCAAAGGTAGTGTGCGCAAAACCTCTGTAATCATATCATATTGATTGAATGTATTGAAAAAATGATCAAGGAACGTGCCGTTGGCTCCTAAATTAGCCCAATCAAATTGACTCAAAAGGATCTCTCCCAAACCATGGTTGGAAATCGTACCAAAGAAAATAATAGAACCGGCGGTGCCCGCTAAAATCACTGTACCGATGACGGAGCGGATGGAACGACCGGCGGAGCATTTCGCAATAAAAATCCACATAACAGGAGCAAGCCCCAACCACCATGCCCAATAAAATACGGTCCATTCCTGAGGGAACCCGCCGCTGGCTCTGGAAGGATCCAGATAAAACAGCATTTGGATAAAATTCTGCAAACTAAGCCCCAAGGATTGCACTGTATTTTCCACTTGAAACAAAGTGTTGCCAAAAATGAGACAATAACCCAATAAGGCAAAGCAAATATAAAGGCACAGTTTGGAAAGGATCTGAATGCCTTTTGAAATACCCGAAGATGCACTCCAGGTAAATATGGCCGTAATTGCTACAATAATAATCAAAAAAGTTACAAAATTCTCAGGAACTCCCATCAAAGCGTGGAGAGTATTGGCCAACATAGGAATTCCTGTACCATAGGAAATGGTCAATCCGCCGAGAACACTGAAAATAAATATAATATTGATCACTGTGCCCAAAGGACCGTGGATTTTTTCTCCTAAAACACCTTCACATCCCCCTTGCAGGGTCAATCCTTCCTTTTTTCTGACATAATAACGGTAGGCAATGGGAACTACGCCGGTGGCGTAAACACTCCAAGCAGGGATTCCCCAATGAAAAAAACTATAGGCTACAGAAAAATTCGCAGTTTCTTCATAATCCATGCCGAAAGGGTGAAGCCATACGGTGTAATATGCCCATTCTGTGGCAGACCAAAATAAAATGCTGGTTCCCATGGCAGCACAAAAGATCATTGCAATCCATCCAAAGGTACTGTATTGAGGTTTTACCTTTCCCAGACGAATACTTCCATATTTAGAAAACGCCAACCATAAATTATAGATTAGCATGGCAGCAACAAAAATAATGAAGAACGAACCCAAATAACGGATAATAAAAGCTCTGGCATCGACCAAGCCAGCAACAACAGAATCAGGCATGAAAATGGTACCGATCAACAAAGCTGCCAAGAGGGCAAAGCTCACAATAATCGTTGTGATATCAAATTTATGCTTCATTGTTTTTCCTCCTTTTCTATATGATATCAAAAGAGAATAAGCATTCATATATAATGCAAGTTTTGTGCCAAAACCAGTTCCATGCAGACCACATGAGGAGGGAAAGCCGGGCAATGCCATAAAACATGTTGTAATTCACAAAAAGCAGAGCAATACCATTCCCCAAAATTTGGAACGGTTTGCTCTGCGATTGTGTGATGATGATTTTTATAAGTTATCCTAAAATCAGAAACGAACCAAATCCAAAAGAAATAGAATAAGGAAATAGTTTCAGGCAACTGTCATAAATGATAACAGAATCAACAAAATATCCGGCAACCAACTCCTTTGAATCGTATGGGGCAATCACGGTATCCCGTTGTGGGCAGGATACCGTATGCCTTCTATCATGAATCAAACTCAATAAAGAGATGATGCATCATGCATGCAAGAGTGCCAACGCTTTTTCCACAGCCTCGGCCGCGTCTTCTCCGTAAGCATCGGCGCCAATACGTTTGGCAAAACGTTCTGTTACGGGAGCACCGCCAATCAATGTTTTGATTTTCCCTTTCAATCCCCTTGCCGCCAAAAGTTCTTCCAACTTTTTCTGTTCTCCCATCGTAGTGGTGAGCAGAGCAGATGTACCAATAAGGTCGGCATCGTATTCTACGGCTTTGTTTACAATCTCTTCTGCAGAGACATCACGGCCCAAATCAATCACTTCGATCCCCTGGGTCTTAATCAGGGAAGCCACGATACCTTTCCCAATATCATGCACATCCCCTTCTACTGTAGCCAATACCATAGTGCCTATTTTTTCTGTTTGTTTACCGGAATCGGCCACAGCCTTATCAACAATCTCGGAAACAGATTTCATAACGTCAGCTGCCAACATCAATTCCGGAAGGAATGCGCGGCCTTTTCCAAAAAGATCGCCAACCTCACGAATGCCGGCACTAAAACCTTCCGAAAGGATTTCAACAGGATCTAAACCTTCGTCAATGGCCCGGTTCATAATAGCAACGGCTTCTGCTTCATTACATTTCACCATTGCGTCAATGGCTTCTTTGATGATTGTTTCTTTCATGAGGAACTCCTCCTTTTTTCTCCTTAATTTTTCAGCATTAGATGCCCGCTTCTTTTTTGAATTTATTTACACTGTTAATGGGAATATTTAACAACTCGGCAATGCGAAACTTTGTTTGGATACCGACACCGGCGTTAGGTCGTGACTGCGTGGTACCGATATTCAGATCCTCCCTGATATCTTTCATTTCTGCACAATCCGCCAATTGGTCAATACCGCAGCCCAGTTTTTCCGCCACATATTTCTTGGCTTCATTAATTTTCATGCCTTGTAATTCCATTCTGAACACCAGATCGCCAGCACTTCTTATGCCGCCCATCCCTGCGGTGCTTTCATGGGTCACAGCCATGCCAAAGGTATCGCCTGCGCCTACCTACAACCCGTCGACACCGGCAATTTCGATTAAAGCTTTATCCACACGGGAAACGGCATCGGCAGAAGGAATGACAGATAGAGGAACGCCTCCAACCCCCATCCCCACGTTGGCATGAACAGGGATCTCTGCCACATGAACAGCAGCTTTGGCAAAGGTAACAACACGCGCCAAGTTCCAAGCCAGGGACATACTGCTGTTAGTGTTTACGGCCATACCAAAAATGGAGACACCGGCACGTTCTGCCATTTTGACCTGTTGATGAGGATAGAGGCCGGCAATCACCTCATCGTCATATTTCAACTGACCATGCATACCGAGGTTAAATTCCCCGGCCATTCCCACTTCAAACCCGGTCGTGGGATATTTCTCTTTGAGAATGCGAACTGCTTCCAAGCTAGCCTTAACATCGGCATCACCGGAAGCGCCGACAGTGTCAAAGTTGATTCCATCGGCACCGCTATCAATCATGTTGGAGGCAACAAAAACAATATCTTTGATGGCATGCTCAATAGCCTCTTCTTGAGCCGCTCTGGCTTCAGGGATTTTTCCGGCTGGCAATAATTCCGCCCAGTTTTCACAAGGGCCATCAGGTTTGGTATAAAGCCCCATATTGGGCATGGCGCCATAGAGCAACGGCAGCGTAGTCATAAGTTGCGCCTGTTCCATAGCCTGTTTTTCTTCGGCGATGATTGCCTTAATGGGTTTATAACTGTAATCTACATGACACATTTCTATGCTGTCGGAAGCTAAAGCGCGTTCCTGTGTTAAAATGGCCTGAAGACGATCCATTGGAATACCGTTTCTGACGCAAAGCTTCAGCGTACCAGCGTCAAAGGAAACCACGACTTCTTTGCCAGGTTCCACAGACACGATTTTCTGGGGGCAGGCGATAATCTCATAGAGATAATCCACCTCCTCCTTAGTCAATGTGGGAATTTCCGCTCGTTCCGAAGCATCCAAAGTTCCGTCTTCAATATCTTGACGAATTTCTTCTTCTGTCATTTCCGCCACGTAATTATCACCGTAGCGAGTTAGAATTTTGCTCATATCCATTCCTCCTCTTTCTATTTACCATATAGATTTGATAGATTTGTATCATTTGAATCAATACTTTTAAGATGCCACAGGTTCCCCGTTTTCATCAATCTCCTGATCGGGATTGGCTCTGTTTTTCAGGCCGCCCCTCAGCATTGTGATTGCAGTATAGGTAACGACTGCCGCGACCAGCCACTTCAAAACGTTCAATGGTAACGAAGTAATGAGGAAACATGCGACCAAAGGACCAATAAGACCGATAGTGCTATAAATTAAAACAGCTTTCCTGTGATATACAGGTCTTGCATTTCCCATTTTTTCGTTTTTGCGTGTCTCTCTGACAAAACGGATAGAAGCAGCAGGGATTAAATAAGCGCAGGCTCCAAAGGTAATGGGAAATGCTGCTGCAGGACTTAACCCCATAAGACAAACAAGGCCCATAATCAGGGCGTAAGCCCCAACGCCGATAGTCATCAAAGCGCCAAAGATAAAGCAAAAAATTGCAGAGACTACAAGTTTTGCACCGGTTAAAGCAATCGCCTCTCCGCCTACAGGCATTAAGCCGAGTGCGCCAATAATTAGAGTAAACGCCACAATAAGAAGTGCGCCCCCTAAACCTATCTGCATTTTACTCAAAGGCAATTTGGAAACAAAGCCCGCTCCAAGAAAGGCGCCAACCGTTGAAGCCGCAATTAAGGTCACCAGCGTCACTGTTTCTACTTCGACAGTGGTAATAAAAACCACGGACTCCACGGCCATAGAGACCGCGCAAGCGGCATTGAGCGTTCCCGGAATCAGCCTGTCAGGTACGAGCTTAAACCCTTTAAAACATACAGTCGAAGGAGCATACGCTCCGATTCCCAAAGTATCAAAAAATAAAATAACGTTGGAACAAATCGACAACAGAACAGTACTTTTAGTACCTCCATCTCTTAGATCCTCTTTATGGTCTATCAAATCGCGGATGTAGTAGATGAAGAAGATCGCCGTTAAAAGGACAATGCCGGCATTAATTAGAAATACTGCACTCAAAATGAATCCCTCCTATCAAACACCTTTTCACTTTGTTGTTTCTATCCCTTTATATTGCATATGCTATGCCAAAAAACAGTCCTTACAAAATAATTTTTCACATATGCGTTATACTGGTATTTTCATAAAAAACATCGTCGGTTATTTTAAGCCAAATAAAAAAGCGATGATTTTTATCATCGCTTTTTCCATAAGATTTAAATTTTTCCCACATAACCATATGATGATTTTTTTCATCATGGGAATGATTTTATTCATCCATTCTGATTTACGGAAAAGAACCCCCTTCCACAAAGATTTGTTAAATGATTTAATGTTTATTTCTGTCTTGACCGCCAGGAAGGGGGATGTTATATTTTTTTCTCAATTTTACCACCGTGCTTTGGTCAATCCCCAACACCTTAGCCACTTTATAGGAGGAACCGCACTGTTGATAAGCGCGCTCAAGAAGTTGGGCCTCTAATTGCTGTTTGGCCTGTTTTAACGGCATGATTTCCTGGCAAAATATACCGCTTTCTCCATCGACTGCCACACCTAGAATCTGGCGAAGTTCTGCAGCAGAAAGCTCGCTGCTTTCAGCAGTAATAAAAAGCCGCTCCATAATGTGTTCTAATTCCCGTATATTTCCCGGCCACTCATAATTGGTTAAAATAGGCATTACATCTTTACTGAGATATTTCGCAGTATGATATTTTTTATTATATCGTGTTAAGAAAAACTGTGCCAAATGAATGATCTCTTCCCGCCATTCACGCAACGGGGGAATATAAACAGGCAATACATTCAAACGATAATAGAGATCCTGACGAAATTCGCCGTTATCACACATAGCCTTTAAGTCACGGTGAGTGGCTGCCACGATACGGGCGTCTACGGGGATCTTTTTATGTCCACCTACTCGTGTAATGGTATGATCCTGCAAGAACTCCAGCAACTTCACCTGCATGGATAAGGGCAGCTCGCCAATTTCATCCAGAAACAGTGTTCCTTTGTGCGCCATTTCCACCTTACCAGTTTTTCCGCCTTTCAATGCTCCGGTAAAAGCCCCTTCTTCATATCCAAAAAGCTCAGATTCAAAAAGATGCTCCGGAATCATACCGCAATTGATTTTCACAAAGGGTTCATCTTTGCGCTGGCTCAAACGATGGGTCATTTTGGCGATACCTTCTTTCCCCACCCCGGTCTCTCCGAAAATCAATAGATTGACATCCAAAGGGGCCGCTTTTATTACGGTATGCACCACAGATTCCATCGCCTCACCGGACAACAATAAATCATCAGAGGAAAGATACTCTTCTTTCAACACTTCCAAAGAAGTCACCTTTCGCTGCAATTCTTCGTTTTTCCACATCAATTCATTATTAAGGTGATTAACCTCTTCAATATCTTGGGCACTGGAAAGAATGTATGTCATCTCATTTTCTTCGTTAAAAATAGGGACCCCAACAATCAGGAGATCTTTCCCACTAGAAACTCTCTGAATCAATGTGCAAATACGGTGTGTCTCCATCACTTGGGTCGTAACACTGTGACTGATGGTCCCATCCAGACTCAATTCACGAATATTTTTACCAACGATATTTTCTTTTTTGCGTCCAGTCAAATATTCCGAAGCCGGATTCAAATAAAGAATTTTCCCATTGGCATCACAGATAAATATTTCATGATTTAGCGCCTCTACAATCATGCGAAAGAAACCGTCATCCAAATGAGCAAAGAAATCGGGCTTTGACATTTTCGACCATCTCCTGTTTGATCAAGAATTTGGATTCATTATTTCTACGCTTTCTAACAAAAATCCTTTCTTTACAAAATTCTTACTTCTGAGAAGTAATAGAAAACCGGAATCTATGTCTTAACCATAACAAAAAAATCCGGGACTGTCATTCCCGGATTTTAAATGAGAAAAACTCTTATTCTTTTTGAAAATAACCGTTGCCGTCTTCCTCCCAGAGTGTTCCCAAAAGATCACCGTCTTCTGTCAAAATACAGTAGCGCTGCTCCTCCAGCGTCTCTGCCACAACAGGAATCACGGCATTTTCCCCTTCGTCATAATAATAAAGGCGATCAAAATTTTCAGGGCGGGAAACGTCGGCATTCCAAGATTTATAAACGGGATCTGTAGGCAGAGGTGTCACAGACTGAAGAGAACCGTTCCCACCAATACAGCGCAGTGCTCCGGTAAAGGCCCATTGACTTTCCGTTACACCATGGATATGTTCATGATAGTAAAAGTTCTGATCCGAAAGATAGGTCGGTTCAATATTCAAAATACCAATCTCCATATCCGCCACGTCATCTTCTTCCACCGCCGTCAACACTGCCCGAGCAATTTTTACATCATTGTTATGGGTATCCCGATAGTCCGCAACCTCGGAAATACCGGCGACCACAAAAACAACTGCCATAATACAGGCGAAGATTGGCGCCACATTGGTTTTCGGCAAAATTTTGGCCAATAAAAGTCGCAGTAAAGTGTCACCGACCAAGGAAAGCCCCACCATGGACAACACTGTCCCCCGCAAAGAAAACCAGGGATTGGCCGTGATAAAGAACGGCGCCAAAGGCGCTAAGGCCAAGAGAATTCCAATGATCAGCGATGTTCCGACTTTTACTT
>CAJFVQ010000014.1 GCA_904420535.1 Candidatus Cryptoclostridium obscurum | reverse complement strand
GCAGCAACACAAAAAAGCCCGAGCAAACCTCGGGCTTAGATGTTTTTATGTTCTGTTTATGTGTATTTATTTCTCTCTTATTTTCTTTCGCAGTTTTTATCTTTAGCTTTTTCCCAGAATTTTCACCATATCGCCGTTTTTCAACGAAGCAGCGTTGGCTTCATCCATATCCACGTGCATTTCCAGCTTAAATTTATCGCTGACACGAACCAACACTTCTAAAAATATCAGTCCCCGTTCGGTACAAGTCTGGACATTCACTTTATCCTTGTCCTTCAAACCAAGACGGGCAGCGTCAGATGTATGCATATGGATATGCTTCACAGCGATGATACAACCCTCAGGAGCGGTAACGGTTCCTTTGGGCCCCACAATGGTGATGGGAGCGGAACCGGCCAAATCGCCGGAATCTCTCAAAGGGGCCTGGATTCCCAGTTTGAAACAGTCAGCAACAGAAACTTCCACTTGCGTCTGTTTTCTGGCAGGACCGAGAAGGCGCACACGCTCGATGGCCCCGCCGGGTCCTACGATGGTCATCACTTCCTTACAGGCGAATTGACCGGGCTGGGAAAGATCTTTCAAATGGGTCATGGTAGCCCCTTTCCCAAAAAGAACCTCGAAGTCTTCCTGGCTCAGATGAATATGGCGGTTGGAAACACCAACGGGAACCATATCACCAGAAGGAGAAGCAACAGAAGTGGTATTCCCCATTTGTTCCTGAACGATTTTTGCTACCAAGGCAGCCAATTCTTGTTCATTCATGGCAATTCCCCCTTATCGGGACTGAAGCTGCGCCAAGACCTGTTTGACCACATCAGAGATGACATCAGCATTGCAGGTCGTGGAGGAAGTGGTACAGCAAGAAGTTTCTTTTGCCCCTCTGACGTCGGGTTCACAAATACCATAAGCCAATTTTTTGATATTAATCAAATGCATGGGGCTTAGATTTTCCGAAAGGCTGCTGCCGCCACAGGTACCGCAACCCAAAGTGAGCGACGGCGTAATACCGGTGGTATATCCAATGCCGCCCAGGGAAGAAGGCGTATTGGCTAAAATACGGGAAACAGGTTTTTTGGCGAATTCGCGGATAATGGAATCATCTTGGGAATGGATAACCAAAGAATGACCAATTCCGCCAATGCTCAAAAGCCCCTCACAGAGAGCGCAGGCATCATGCCAATCTTTGACACAATAGAACCCCAAAACGCTAGTAAGCTTTTCATGGGACAGCGGATATTCATCGCCATAACCGTCCATAGGAGCAATGAGCAGTTTTGTCCCCTTAGGAACAGAGATTCCAGCGTGTTCCGCAAGATATTCGGCGGTTTTTCCAACGTAGGCGGCGGCCATGCCGTTGGAAGGAGTCATGATGAGTTTTGCTACTTTGGCGGATTCGTCATCATTCATAATGTAGCAGTTATTCGCCTTTAATTCCGCGATAACTTGATCTTTCACAGGAGCGTCAGCAACAATGGCCTGTTCCGAAGCGCAGATCATGCCGTTGTCAAAGGTTTTGCTGATTACAATGTCGCGCACTGCTTTTTTCACATCGGCAGTTCGCTCAATGAAAGCAGGAACATTCCCAGCGCCAACCCCCAAAGCGGGCTTCCCGGCACTGTAAGCAGATTTTACCAGGCCAGGGCCACCGGTAGCCACAATAACAGAAATATTATCGTTGTGCATTAAGGCATCGGCTCCCTGCATGCTAACTTTGGAAAGACAGCTGATAATACCATCGGGCGCTCCTACACGAGAAGCAGCGTCCTGAAGCACCTGAGCCGCAGCACAGCTGCATTTTACAGCATTGGGATGGGGAGAGAATACAATGGCGTTTCCGGCTTTCACAGCGCACATGGCGTTATGGATTAAGGTAGAAGTTGGATTGGTCGTGGGAATAATCCCCATCACAACCCCTACGGGAACCGCAACATCGTAAACTTTATTCACAGGGTCTTCAGCAATGAAGCCTGTGGTTTTCATATCTTTGATATACTCATAAACGGTTTTTGCAGCAAAGGTATTTTTAACGATTTTATCTTCGTAAACACCGTACTTCGTTTCATCACAAGCCATTCTAGCCAACCACTCAGCGTTGGCTACAACAGCGTCGCACATGGCTTTGACGATTTCATCCAGTTTCTCCTGGGTAAAAGTAGCCAAAATTGCCTGGGCTTCTTTGGCTTTGCGGGCAACGTCCCGTGTTTCCTGGATAATTCTTAAATCATAATCAAGAGTCAATTGAGAAATCCCCCTTTCTCTTTCCGTAGATTTCCACAAAAATAAGTGAAAAAGGCGATACTTAACAAACCTTTCCAATGAGTTCTTTTAGAAAGGCAGGGGAAAGATGTCATTTTTCAGTCATTTTTGTTTTGCCTTTAAAATCTCAGCGATTAAAAGACCTTTATTGGCAACGGAAATCTCTCTGCCGGCAATGCCGATCCCTTCGGTATTGCGGGCAATTTTTCTCAGTTCTCTGACCGCCATCCCTTCCAATTCGGCACGGACAGATACTTCCACAGCGTCAACGGTTGCGGCCTCTTCTATAGGCACATCATTCTCCTCTTCTGTGGCGGTATCTTCCGCCGAAGCAGCCGTTTCGGCCGTTTCGGCGGAAGCATCCGTTTTTTCCATTTCCCCTTTCCCATCATCTTCCAATGGGGAAGAAGGATCATCATCGGGATCGTCGGAAGGTAAAGAAGGTAAAATATACTCTACTTCGTGATGGGGTCTCGGAATTACATGAACAGAAATCAATTCGCCGACTCTTTGAGCAGCAGCAGCACCGGCATCGGTGGCTGCTTT
>CAJFVQ010000013.1 GCA_904420535.1 Candidatus Cryptoclostridium obscurum | reverse complement strand
TCGAAATTCACGTCTTCAATGACCAGTTCTACGCCGATATCGTTAGCAATTTCATTGGCGATGTCTACATCGACGCCGGCAATTTCATTGTTATCGTCTCTGTATTCAAAAGGCGGGAATTCGGCGTTGGTGAACATAACGATTTCCCCAGCTTCTTTGATGGCGTCCAAAGACTGGGATTGTGCTTGTTCTCCTTCGGTGTTGCTTCCTTCGCTGCTGTTGTCACTGCAGGCGGCGAAAGAGAACATCATCACAAGAGCAACCATGGATGCAATAAGCTTTTTCATAATTCTTCTCCTTTTATTTTCTCTTTTCATTTTGTAAAGAAATTGTTATGCTGTGTAAATACTATCATAGACACGAATAAATATCAATAGTTTTGTGACAAAATAATAATTTTATAAACAAAAGAACAGGGAAATATGTAATTTAAAAAGTATTTGTCCTTGTGTCCCATGAGAAATCTTGATATAATGGCGAACAAAAGGGAGGAGTGCCATGCGGAGCAAAGTATCCTGGAATGAAACGAATTACACAAAACTTATCAACGAACTGAAATTTATGGTTGACGATACTTATCGGGAGTTCCATTTGCAGATCGTTCCCGGCTGCATGAATTTTTTGGGAGTGCGTATGCCCCAATTGAGAAAGCTGGGAAAAGAGATTGCCAAAGGCGACGGCCGAGGATTCCTGACTGTTGCAGGTCATAAATATTATGAAGAAATCATGCTCCAAGGCATCGTCATCGGTGCAATGAAATCTGATATTGATACTTTGTTAAAGGATACGGCCGATTTTGTGCCTTTGATTTCCAACTGGGCTTTGTGCGACTGCTTCTGCGGCGGATTGAAAGGTGTGAAACAACACTACGATATTGTCCGGGGGTTCCTGGACCCTTATTTGCGGTCGGAACAAACTTACGAGGTTCGTTTTGCCGTGGTCTTGCTTATGGATCATTTTACCGATGCAGAACATTTGTCGGATCTATTTTCCGTTTATGATGAGATATCCCATACCAATTATTATGTAAAGATGGCTGTTGCCTGGGGGGTTTCCACTGCTTTTGCCAAATTCCCTTCAGAGACCATGACTTATCTCAAACATTGCAAACTGCCGGATTGGACTTATCAAAAAGCATTACAAAAAATCCTTGAATCGCGTCGCGTATCTCAGGAAGATAAAGAGCAAATTCGAGCCATGCGCCTATAAGTGAATAATTTGCCTGAGGGAAGGAAAAACTAGCCTATATCTATGAACCATGAATTGGTAGGGGTTATGAAAAAAAACTCTTGGGCAAGCCGGTGCCGCCGCCTATTCCTGATTCTGTGGGCAGCGGTTTTTTCTTTGCTTCTTATAATTCAATGCTTTTTTGCGATTTTTCCCCAATATCAAAAGGAACAGCGTGCAGAACGTCTGGGAGCGGAAATCCGCAGCGATCTCGATACGGTGATCGCCGCGGCGGAATCTTACAGCGGTCTTGACGCTTACTTTACGTTGGAGACCGATAAAGGGGTCCCTTCTTCCGCCGAGCTTTTGCTGGATGGAGTTTCTGTTGGAACTTTTGAAAACGGAATTCTTGGTTTTCGCGCTGCCGAGGGGGATACCTTAGAAATTCGCGGTGGGGCGAGGGGGCTTATCGTTTCCATGGTAGACCCGCCGGAAAACCTTGCCGATGGCGTTGAAACAGAAGTGACTTTGGCTGGTGGCAGTAGAACTGTCTTCTGGGGGCGCATTGCGTTTCAATAAAATTGGAACCATTGTAATGTTTTACGATAGTTAAAGAAATCTTTTTAAAGATTTTGTTGCAGTGCGTCTCCATTTGCGGTATACTAAAGGGTACCATATATCGCATCATAATTGAATTCAAATATAAGGCAGGAAAGAACTGTGAGACAAAAAACCAGAGCCATTGCCATTGACGGTCCTTCTGGCGCAGGGAAAAGCACTGTGGCCAAAGCAGTTGCCAAAAAATTGGGCTTTCAATATATTGATACCGGCGCCATGTACCGCGCTGTTACTTTGGGGGTTCTCCGAGAGGGGATTCCAGTTGACAACGAGGCGGCTGTAACAGAGAAATCCTGCCGCTGTTCCATTTCCCTACAGGAAGGAATTGGAGGTACTTTGGTATTTTTAGACGGTGAAGATGTCAGCGAGGAAATTCGCGGTCCGGAAGTGACCGCCAATGTCTCTGCCGTTTGCAGTTATGGCGGCGTACGTGAAGCCATGGTGGCTCAGCAGCGAGCCATGGCCGATGGGGGCGGCGTAATCATGGATGGCCGTGACATTGGTAGCCATGTGCTGCCCAATGCGATGTTGAAAATTTTTATGACTGCTTCTTCTGAGGAACGCGGTCGCCGTCGCCATAAAGAATGGCAGGAGAAGGGGATTTCAATGTCCTTAGAGGAGACCATCGAAGATATTAACCGCCGGGATCATCTTGATTCCACGCGGGCCTTAAATCCCCTTTGCCGGACAGAAGACGCCATTTTACTCGATACCGACGGAATGTCTGTTGACCAGGTAGTCGCTTGGATTGTGCGACAGTGGCAACAAATCAGTGGGGAGGAGGGCGCCCATGATTTATCGTTTCATGCGGATCATCGCTGATTTACTTTTAATATTGCCGCGTCGCATTCGTTTTTACGGTCGGGAAAACATTCCCCGAGACGGCGCCGTGGTATTGGTTTCCAATCATATTTCGGCGTTGGATCCCATTGTGGTGGGGTTGGCCGCCAAACGGAACGTCCATTTTGTGGCGAAAAAAGAATTGTTTCGAGGGAAATTTCTCAACTGGTTCATGCATAAAATGAATTGTATCCCCATTGATCGTGATAAATTGGATCGCTCGGCATTGCGGGAATCCATCACTGTTCTGCGGGAAGGCGGAATTTTAGGGGTTTTCCCCGAAGGTACCCGCGGCAACGGCAAAGAATTGTTACCATTCAAAAGCGGTGTTTGTTTTATTGCTTCCCAGGCTCCTTGTCACATTGTTCCGGTAGGGGTCCGCTACGGGGGCAATTTGTTCAATCCCTTCGCCAAACCGGCGGAAGTTCATATTGGTGCTTCTTTTCCTTATGAGGGGTTGGAGGGGGAAAGCCGCCGTGACACATTGAACCGTATGTTGGAAAAGCAAGAGGCCGCCGTAAGAAAACTGGCCTTCCCCGCTGATTGATGACGGCAGCATAAATATGATACCAAAGTGGTGGAATAATTTGTCGTAAAATGGGGGAAAATTTATCCATTTTCTTTGCAGGAAAATTTAGACAATAGTAGAACCTTTAAAGGATAGGTACCAGTGTTAATGAAAATTATCACAGCAAACTCCGCAGGTTTTTGCTTCGGTGTGAAACGTGCCATTAAAATCGCATTAGATGCCGCCGTTGCCGGCAGTATTTATTCTCTTGGACCGTTGATTCACAATCCCCAAGAAGTGGAACGCTTGGCTAAACTCGGCGTTTTTCAGGCGGATTCTCTCGATGATCTCCAGGGCAGCAGCGTGATCATTCGTTCTCACGGCGTACCTCCTCAAGTCGTAGAAGCATTACAAGCCAAAGGCTGCCATATTGTAGACGCAACTTGTCCCTTTGTGAAAAAAGCCCAGTCCATCGCGGAAAAACTTCAGGCGGAAACAGGCTGCGTGGTGGTGGTGGGCGATAGAAATCATCCTGAGGTCATTGGCATTTTAGGCTTTTTGGGAGAAAATGCCATGGTGCTTCACAGTTTGGAGGAAGCAAAAAAGAAGGAATTCCCTGCCAGGGTAGGGGTGATGTCTCAAACGACCCAAACCATGGAGCGGTTTCGGGAGATTGTGGATTATATCAAAACCCGCGTAGAAGAAGTAGTGGTTTATAATACCATTTGCCGGGCCACTGCGGAGCGGCAAAAAGAAGCCGCCGCTTTGGCCAAACAGGTAGATTTTATGCTGGTAATTGGCGGGAAAAATAGCGCCAATACTAAAAAGCTGGCGGATATCGCGCGGGAAAACGGTGCGGAAACCTATACCGTGGAAACGGTGGATGAGATTATTAACATTAAAAATATTATAAAAAAATCAAATTTTTCTGAGGAACTCACAGTTGGAGTCACCGCTGGTGCCTCAACCCCGAAATGGATCATTGAGGAGGTTACGGAAAAAATGAAGGAGGACAATGTAATGGAAGAGAAAATTATGAATGAAGTCGAAGCGGAAGTCAATACCGCGCCGGAAGTAGAAGAAGAGGAAACCATGGCCGCTTCTTATGCTGCTTTCAATAAAGACTTCACCGTGATTCGCCGCGGCGAACGCCTTACCGGTACAATTATCAAAGTCACTGATAGCGAGGTAATGGTGGACATCGGCGGAAAGAGCGAAGGCGTGATTCCTCGCAGCGAATTCACACCCGCAGAAGCGGAACATCTTACCGAAATCTTCCACGAAGGCGATGAAGTTGAAGTCATCGTCGTAAGAAAAGAGAATGAAGACGGTCATCCGATCCTCTCAAAAAGGAAAGTGGATGTTGATATTGCCTGGGATAAAATGGCCAAAGCAATGGAAGATGGCGAAGTGATGGAAGGAAAGGTTGTCGATGTCGTAAAAGGCGGGCTTCTTGTGGATGTGGGGCTCAAAGGCTTTGTTCCCGCATCTTTGGTGGAAATCGGTTTTGCCAACCAGTTGGATGCATATAAAGGTACCACTATCCAGGCAAAAATTATTGAATGTGATAAAAATCACAACAAACTGATTCTTTCCAGAAAAGCATATTTGGAAGAAGAAAAAGCCAAAAAACATGCCCAAGTTTTCGCGGAAATTGAAGAAGGCCAGACCCGTCACGGTGTAGTGCAAAGAATTACGAATTTCGGTGCATTCATTGATTTGGACGGTGTTGATGGCTTACTGCACGTTTCTCAAATGGCATGGTATCGCGTGAACCATCCCTCTGAAATCTTGAATATTGGTGATGAAATCGACGTGTATGTCCTTGCTGTAGATAGAGAAAATGAGAAAATTTCTCTGGGCTTAAAACAGCTCATCCCCAACCCCTGGAGCCTTGTGCCGGATAAGTATCCCGTCGGTGCCATTGTAGAGGCAAAAGTAGTTCGTCTCGCGACTTTTGGTGCTTTCGTTCAGTTGGAACCCGGTGTGGAAGGTCTTGTCCATATTTCTCAGCTGGCTTGGGGTAGAGTTGCCAAAACCGAAGATGCCGTACAGCCCGGTGATATTGTCAAAGTAAAAGTGCTTGGTTTTGACCTCGACAGTAAAAAAATCAGCTTGAGCATTAAAGAAACTTTGGATCGTCCGGAACCGGAAGAACCCCCTGTTGCTTCCCAAAAAGAAGTTGAAGAAGAAGCGGCTTATACTCCGGAAGAGGATGTTGTAACCATCGGCGATATGGTAAACGAAGATGAAACCAACTAATGGTATCATTCTTTGACACCAAATAAATTCAGCGCAGCCATGATTTGGCTGCGCTTTGTGTTTGTTTGACTGTGGCGAATCGCAATGGATGTTCTTTGGGCAGTAAAGCTATGAATTGGGTGAAATGGTTATCGTTATTTTTGATATTTCACAAAGTACTGTTTTTGGATTTGTCGATACCATAGAATCAAGAAAAGAATACCGGGAATGCAGCTGAGGCCTATGAGAATGCCTCCCGCCATAGGATGAAAGATTCCCAATATCCCTGCAATCCAAAAGGGTATGGAATAAAAGAGCCACATCTTAGCGTTGGCTCTATTGTATTTATGGATATCCGTTATCTCCTCGGGCTTTACTTTAGTCCCGCTCCAAAATGGCATCGGAGTCTTGCTTTTGCGCGCAAACCCCCCAAGGACTGTAAATAAGAGGGCGCATCCCCAACAGCTTATGAACCATACGGCGATTTCTCCGATATTTGTCATAAGTGATCTGCCTTCCTTCCTTTAAGTGATATGCCTTACGGCATCGGTCAGCTGTTCCAGATTTTGGCATTGATAGACGCCATCACAGAAAGGAGCGTAAAGTCCTATGACACTGTCTTCAGTATTCCAGCGTTCCCGGGGTTCGGGATTCAGCCAAAATACACGTTTTACCTTTTGAGCAATGGCGGCCAATTCTTCTTTTTTAGGAGGGAACCAGTTGCTGCGACCGTCCCCCATAATGATTAAAGTCGTCTGCTCCGTTAAAACATGGCCAAAATTTTTAGAAAAAGTTTCAAAGGCTTTGCCGTAATCTGAAAGCCCTGTAGTGGTACAATGGCCCTCGGTCCGTCCGGTTCTGGGAGCGTAAGCCTTGGTGATGGCAGCCTTCACCGCTTCACTAACAGATCCTTTTCGCAACGAGGTGTCGGCTTCCACCACGCCGTCAATGAATAAAAAAGAGCGCAGATCTCGGAAACGTTTATGCATAGCGTAGACCAATTCCATGAGAAATGTACTGTATACCGACATGGAACCGGAAATATCGCATAAAACCACCAGAGAAGGGCGGTTCTTTTCTTTATTGAGTCGTGGCAGTGGCATTGGCGGCGTTCCCCGTTTTGCTGTTTCCGCCATGATTCGTCGCATATCAGGAATTCCATATTTTGCGGGCCTGAACCGATAAGAATAGCGCGAAGCCAAATGTCGTCCCAATTTTTCGATGCGCCGCTCCATTTCCTTGACTTGTCCTTCGCTGAGGGCCGCCAAATCGCAGGTTTTGAGGTTTGCTTGTTTCATGAGGCAGTCGAAGCCTTCCTCTGAAGCCAGCGCCGCCTTTCGTTCCAAACTGTGGCGAAGGTAACGCTCCATTTCTTCCATGGTTTTGACGGCCGATTGGTCTTGATTGACTTCAGCTGCGTAAGATACCATATACCAGGAAAGCGCGATTTTCAGCTGTTCTAATTGTTCATCTATGGAAAGTTCGGAATCTGTCAACTCTTCGGCGGTATCCAATGCTTGCTCTGTTAATTCCCACAGAGCAGCTCCGTCCTTTTGGGTCAACGCTTGATAAAATTCTTTTGCCATTTGGTTCATGCCACCGGTACCTTTGGGTCCACCGGTGCTTTTGGGTCCGTCGCCATTGTCACCGTCACAGCGATTTTGTGTCGATATTTCAGCAAAATCGGGCTTAGGATCCTTTTTGAGAAAGAAGAGACGGAAAGCGCGATCAAAAATAATATTGTCACTTCGATCTTTTACAAATACCGCCCGCAGCAGACATTGGAAGCGATGGGAATCCTCCAGACCAAATTCATCCACGGCGCGGAGTGCGTCTTGAAGTTCACTGACGGTAATGCGAATTCCTGCCCGGCGCAATGCCTGACCAAAGCGAAGAATTGCTTCCTCCATAATGTTCTCCTTTCTTTGCTCCGTATTTTATATTGGAAAGGTTTTCTTTCTTTACAGAATATGATATAATAATTTGTGAAAAAAATCTACGGGGGCGCTTATGACAGCGGAAGAAAAACGCATCAGTGAAGCAAAAATCAAAGAGATTCTCGCCACGGAGCATTACTTTGCCGAAGACGACTTGGCTTTGATCCTTTCTTTGGCGGATTTTCTTCATAAGCCTTTGCTACTGGAGGGACCTGCGGGAGTTGGCAAAACCGATCTTGCCCGTTGTTTGGCCCATGGCTTGGGGATGGAGTTGATCCGCCTCCAATGTTATGAAGGTTTGGATGAGCGCCATGCCCTTTATGAATGGAATTATCAAAAGCAGCTTTTGTTTTTGGAAAGTCGTCCCCAAGGTTCCTGGGATTCACTGGAAGCAGAACTCTTTTCCGCCCCCTTTTTGCTGGCACGCCCTATTTTAAAAGCTTTTTTATCGGAACGTCGGACAGTGCTTCTTATTGACGAAATTGACAAAAGCGATGAGGAATTCGAGAGTTTTTTGCTGGAGGCTCTTTCTGATTTCGCGGTGACCATCCCTGAGTGGGGAACGGTACAAGCTAAGACGAAACCCTTGGTCATTCTTACCAGCAACGGCGCACGAGATTTCAGCGACGCATTGAAACGACGCTGCGTTCATTATGACCTTAATTACCCTGATGAAGCGCGGGAAGCTTTGATTTTGCGGGCAAAGATCCCCGGCATTGGCGAAAGACTCTCCTTGGCGATCGCGGAATTCGTGGCGGATCTGCGCCGAAAATCCCTGCGAAAAAAACCCAGCATTGCTGAAACCATCGATTGGGCCAGAGTTCTGGTTTCTCTGGGAATCGAAAATTTAAAGGATGAGAGGATTCCCGCCACATATTCTTTTTTATTGAAATATAGGGAAGATTTGGAATGGCTGAAAAATATAAAATAAAGCTTTGCTTTCCCAAAGGAACTGTGCTATAATATGCTTTGCTGTGTCGAAGAACGTAAGGCAGTCAAGATGGCTGTTGAACAGATGACAGCGGAGATATTTAGGAGGTTTTTATGGAAGGCAAAGTAAAATGGTTCAATGCCGAGAAAGGCTACGGCTTTCTCGACAGCGCTGAAGGCGATATCTTCGTCCACTTTTCCGCAATTACCGGCGAAGGTTTTAAAACCTTGGAAGAAGGACAGTCCGTCACTTTTGATGTGGTGGAGGGTGCTCGCGGTCTTCAGGCTGCCAATGTTATCAAAAACTGAGTGAATGAATATTTGATAGCAAATTAGGAGAGCTGTTTTGATACAGCTCTCTTTTGTTATTGGAGGATCTCATGAGTGAAAAGGAAAAAACATGTCAGACCCGTTGGCTCAAGACCAACGAGATCTCCATGAAAGAATATCGGAAGGCCCTAGAGGATGCCGCATCCTTGTTGCGAGACGGTGAGTTAGTGGCTTTTCCTACGGAAACCGTTTATGGCCTTGGGGGCAATGCCTTGGACGCCGAAGCTGCTGCGAAAATCTATAGCGCCAAGGGCCGTCCTTCGGATAATCCATTAATTGTGCATATTTCTTATATCGACATGCTGGAACCTTTGGTGGAGGAAATTCCCTCGGTTTGCCGCCGCCTGGCCTTTGAGTTCTGGCCGGGACCTTTAACCATGATTCTGCCCAAAAGCGATCAGGTGCCAATGGCCACCACCGGCGGCCTTGATACCGTGGCCGTGCGTATGCCTGCCCATGGTGTGGCTTTGGATCTTATCGACACCTGCGGCTTGCCTCTTGCGGCGCCCAGTGCCAACCGTTCCGGGAAGCCCAGTCCTACCCGGGGAGAGCACGTCTATCATGATCTGCAAGGACGTATCCCCATGGTTTTGGATGCCGGCGCCGTAGAAATTGGTTTGGAAAGCACTATTATTGATTTGAGTCGGCCGGAACCCGTAATTCTGCGGCCGGGGAAGATCACCTACGATGATTTAAAACCCTTTGTGCCCCGGTTGAAGGAGTATCACCATCCTTCTGGAAGAGAAATTGAGCGTCCAAAAGCACCGGGAATGAAATACACGCATTACGCTCCGGAAGGAACCATGATCATGCTGCCCCTCCATGTGGAAGATGATTTTTTCCGTGCTTTGGAGTCAAAGGAGAAAACCGCTATCCTTGCCTCGACGGAAAAAATCGCCCGTTGGCGTCGGTTCTGTCCCGATGTGACCTGGATCGCATTGGGGGCAGAAGATGATTTGGATTCACTGGCGCACAATCTTTTCCATGCCCTACGTCAATGTGACCTTTTGGATATGGAGACCATCTATATTGAATCCTTTTCCGAAGATGGATTGGGAGAAGCGTTGATGAATCGGATTCGTAAAGCATCTTCCTGCCCGTTGTTGATTGAGAAACAATGATCCGCTCAGATTTTCTTTTCCTGTGTTAACTGATGCAGAGCGTTTTAAACTCGTAAAAATGGATGGGTGCGGCTGCAATGTAAGAGTTATTATTTTGAAAAAAACAGAGAGGTGTTGTTGATGAAGAAAAAAATTTTATTTTTGTGTACCGGCAATACTTGCCGCAGTGCCATGGCTGCCTATCTTGGAGCGTCGATTGCGGAAAAAGATTTTTCCCAAGAGGGGTTTCGTTTTGATTCCGCGGGATTGATGGCAGCTGACGGCAGTGAAGCTTCACGGGAAGCCTGTGAAGTGTTGAAGGAAAAAGGCCTTGATATGGGTGCCCATCGTTCCAAAGCCTTTCGCAGAGAAATGGGAGATGTCGCAGACCTTTTAGTGGTGATGACAGCGGCCCATAAAGACTATTTGATAACGAAATGGCCGGAATTGGCGGATAAAACTTATACTTTGGGAGAATTGAGCGGCTCGGGGCGAGATATTCCTGACCCCTATTGTGGCAGTTTTGCGATGTATCAGCAAACGCGGGACATGTTGGCCCAGGATATCAATGCCATGTTGCATAGCCTTACTCAAAAATCATGACATATTTTTACGCGATTTTACGCTGGATTTTTATGATTTTTCAGAGGGAAATCGCGATGAATGTAGAATACTACCATATTCCCGCTTTAAAACGCATAGGCAAATGAATGAAGGTGTTATCATATGAAAATCTATATAGGCTCGGATCACGCAGGCGTTGCTTTAAAGTCCAAAGTTTTAGCTAAGGTTCAATCTATGGGGTGCGATGTGGAAGATCTGGGGCCTTACTCCGAAGATCGTGTAGATTATCCTGTTTACGGCCGTAAAGTCGGTGAGAGAGTTGCCGCTGATCCCGAATCTCGCGGCATTGTGATTTGTGGCAGTGGTATTGGCATCAGCATTGCGGCCAATAAAGTCCCCGGGATTCGTGCTGCTTTATGCGGTGATCCCCTCTCCGCGAAGCTCTGTCGCGAACATAATAACGCCAATATTTTGGCCATGGGCGCCCGTATCATCGGCGAGGCCCTAGCGATGGAAATTGTAGAAAACTTCCTTACCACGGAGTTTGCAGGCGGTCGCCATCAACATCGCGTGGATATGCTCACTTCTATGGATAAGGAACGGTGGTAAAGGAGTTCGATCATGAGAAAAAGCTGGGATCGTTATTTTATGGATATGGCCAAAGTTGCGGCTTCCCGTTCTACTTGTTTGCGCCGCCAGGTCGGCGCTGTGGCAGTGAGTCCCGATAATCGCATTTTAGGAACGGGATACAATGGCGCTCTGCCCGGTACGCCTCATTGCGAGGAAACAGGGTGCTTGCGTCAGCAGATGAATATCCCATCGGGAGAACGGCAGGAAATCTGTAGGGCACAGCACGCCGAAGCCAATATCTGCAATATTGCCGCCCGCTACGGTATCCCGCTGGAGGGCGCTACCATATATGTGACAAATCAGCCCTGCGTGACCTGTATGAAGGCCATCATTACCTCGGGAATCAAGCGTATTGTTTATGAGGGGGATTACCCCGATGCTTTTGCTGTGCGCATTGCCGAAGAAGCGGGAATTGAATTGGTCAAAATGGAGCAGGCAGAAAAATAAAGCAACCGTTTCCGAAATGAGAGCCCGGCTGTGGCTTTCTTTTCTTTGGAGAAACAAAAATAAATGAGGTTATTTTATGAAAAGAGTTCTGTTGGTTTTCGGCACACGACCCGAAGCCATTAAGATGGCGCCTCTTGTCAAAGCCTTGAAAAAGAGGAAAGAGTTCACCGTTGGCGTGGCGGTTACGGCCCAGCATCGGGAAATGTTGGATCAAGTTTTGGATCTGTTTGAGATCGTACCGGATTACGATTTAAATATTATGAAAGCGGGGCAGACCCTTTTTGACATTACCTCCCATGTTTTGTTGGGTTTGAAAGACGTATTGGAAGATTTTAACCCCGATTTCCTTTTGGTTCACGGCGATACCACCACTACCATGGCGGCGTCTTTGGCCGGTTTTTATCAGGGTGTTGTCGTGGGGCATGTGGAGGCGGGACTCAGAACGGGAGACAAGCGCTCCCCCTGGCCGGAGGAGATGAACCGACGCATTACCGATGTTTTGGCCGATTATTACTTTGCTCCCACGGAAGTAAATCGTGAGAATCTCTTAAAGGAAAGTGTTCCGCCAGAGCGGATCTTTGTCACTGGCAATACGGTCATTGATGCCTTACTCTGGGCGGTAAAACAAGAGTGCAACCTGGATGGGCTTGGCCTCGATGCTGTAGATTGGTCAAAAAAAATTATTTTGCTCACTTGCCATCGTCGGGAAAACTGGGGCGCTCCCATGGACGCCATTTTTTCAGCAGTGAAGGAGATCAAAGTCAATCATGACGATGTGGAAGTAGTGTTCCCCGTTCACAAGAATCCTTTGGTGCGGGAAATCGCGGCCAAACATTTTCGGGGAGTTTCCGGCATACACTGTATCGAGCCTTTGGACTACCATCCCTTTTCCCTTTTGATGAACAAAGCATATTTCGTGATGACTGATTCCGGAGGCATTCAGGAAGAAGCCCCCTCCTTGGGAAAACCCGTATTGGTCTTGCGTGATACTACGGAGCGGCCTGAAGCGGTAAGTGCTGGTACTGTAAAAGTTGCCGGGACGGATCGGGCGAAAATCATGGGGTTAGCGGAGGAACTTTTAACCAATCGAGCGGCCTACGATACCATGGCTCAAACACGGAATCCTTACGGGGATGGTAAGGCTGCGGAGGAGATTTGTCGCATTCTTGTAGAAAACAGCAACATTAATTAAGAATATTGTGACAATTTTTTAGAATAACAATAAATTACACTTGTTTTGAACAAATAATGTGAAGTATAATGATTTCATGATTATAGAGAAGGTGGAGAAGATGGGAAAATTTGATACACCCTCCATGTACACTTTTATCCGAATCGGCTCGACTTTCGGTCTCTCTTTGGGTTTGAACATTTACCTTCTCAGCGTGTTGCTGGGAGGATGGCTGGATGATAAGCTTGGAATCGCCCCGGTCTTTCGCCTTATTTTGCTCTTTGTGGCTTTAGGAATGTCCTTTGCCTACTTGATTAAACAAGTCTCCGTAGCCAAGGATGTGGAGGAGGAAAACCGCAAAGCAAAGGAAAAAAGAGGACGGTGACTGCTGATGGAATGGTATCTCATTGCCTCATGGGCGCTCTTGGGAGTAATATACGGCGGAGTGATCGCCTTCTTTAATCACCGTTTATTGGTAGGAGGCTGGAACCAAATCACGCCGAAAAACCTAACCAGATTAAAGAAATTAAAACGGAATGTTTTGTTCCGTTATGCAATCCATTTTATCATTGATGCCCTTGCCTTACTGTTGGTGGCAAGGAGTCTTCCTTTGCTGCTGGGAGCGGCAGCGGGGATGGTGATCATGCAAAAAATTTTGATTGTTAAATATATAAAAACTGGTAAGGGGGTGAATAATGAATGGGAGCAGTAATGCAAATTGCTTCTTCGGATCACACAAGGTACCTCGTTGGCGGTGAACCTCTCTGGGAGAAAAACGTTATGGGGTTTGACCTTTCTTTTACACCGGGGATCACCACCTGGATGGTGGTATTTTGGGTTATCATGGCCGGTATGATTATTGCCGGTATCATCGCTGCCCGAAAGAAAGCGATGGTTCCCAAGGGAATCCAGAATTTTGCAGAATGGTGTTATGGCAGTTTGACGAATTTCTTCGGCGGTATTATCGGTGAAGATAAGGTAAAACGTTTCGGGCCATTGCTCGTAACTTTCTTTATGTTTATTCTATTATGCAATTACTCTGGTTTGTTCCCACTGAATCTTCACAATGGCGAACTCTCTAACTTACAAGCACCGACGGCAGTTTTCAGTGTAACCCTCGGTTTTGCGATGATCGTGTTCTTTGTGACACACTTTGCGGGTGCAAGATATAATGGTTTTGGATATTTAAAACATTTTATCTCGCCCATCGCCGTGATGTTACCTTTCCTGATCATTGAAGAAATTGTCCATCCGTTGACATTGTCTCTTCGACTTTACGGTAACGTATTTGGGGAAGAAACTGTTGTGCAACAATTAACATTATTGTGCCCGTGGGTCGTTCCCGCTATTATGGAGATCCTCGGCGTGCTTTTCGGCCTGATTCAGGCTTTGGTCTTTTCTTTGCTCGCAGCAATTTATATCTCCACTGCTTCAAGCAAAGCCCATTAAAGTAAAGTTTAATATTTACAATTTAATAATAATTAAATAATCATTTATTTTTTGTTGTTTTGAAAGGAGAAATTCAAAATGGAAGCAATCGCAGCAGCATTGGCAATTGGTTTATCTACTATCGGCCCTGGGATCGGTCAAGGTATCGCCGCAGGGAAAGCTCTTGAAGGTATGGCCCGTCAACCTGAAATGGTTGGTGACCTCCGTACGAACATGTTAATCGCCCTCGCTATGATGGAAGCCATGGCCATTTACGGCTTGGTTATTGCCTTCATGCTCTATGGTAAAATTGCCTAACAACGAAGGCGCTCAGAGTTTAGTTACCTCCGAGCAAATTAGCTACCTTTGAGAGAGGGGGTAAGATTTAAGTGGAATTAGATTTTTTTAGTTTTGCCTATGCAATCGTGAACTTTATTGTTCTCGTTGTTGTCATGTATTTTGTTATGTACAAGCCGTTGGCAAAAACCATGAAAAAAAGACAAGATACGATCAAAGGCAACATTGAAAGCGCGGAAGCCCTGAAAGCGGAAGCCGAAGCGATTAAGGCGGAAATCTCCGCTGAGTTGGCAAAATCCCGGGAAACCGCTCAGGAAATTATTGCCCGTGCTGAAAAAAGCGCAGAAGCACAGAAAAATGAATTCATTGCTGAAGCGAAAGCAGAAGCACAGAAAATTAAGGATAAAGCCCAGGCCGAAATCCAAGATGAAAAGGAAAAAGTTTTGGGCGAAATCCGCAACGAAGCCGCAACGCTTGCTTTATTGGCCGCCTCTAAGCTCATTGACCGTTCTTTGACAGATGCCGACCATAAGCAATTGGTGGATAAATATATCCAAGAGGCAGGGGAATTGCAATGACGGATAAAACAGTAGCAAAACGGTATGCCAAAGCGCTCTTTGCCATTGGGGAAGAGCAAGGCAAAACCGAGGTTTTCGCCGAAAACCTCAGCGAATTGTCCGCACTGCTCAAGGAAAGTAAAGAACTGGCTTCCATGCTGACCATTCAGTCCATTGAAAATCGCCAGAAAAAAGAGGTTATGAAATCTGTCCTCAAGGATATGGATCCCATGATTCTAAACTTTGTTTGCTTAGTGGTCGACAAAGGTCGCGCCGCATTCCTTGGTGCAATGTGCGAAATATATCAGAGCCTGATGGAAGAAGCTGCCAATGTGGTTCAGGCTGTGGTAAAATCCGCTGTGCCTCTTTCGGCAAAGCAGATTTCCCAAATTGAAGACAAATTTGCAGCTTTAGTGAAGCAAAACGTCAAGGCTCAGGCAGTGGTTGACCCGTCGTTGATCGGCGGTGTTCAGGTAACCGTTGGCGATAAAGTTTACGACGGCACCATTGCCAACCAACTGAAACAGTTGAGCAATACTTTAAAAGAACAGAGATGTTAAGTTAGGGGTGAAAAGTTAATGAGCATTAGGCCGGAAGAGATCAGCTCTATCTTAAAACAGCAGATCGAAAATTATGAAGCCGCGGTGGAGGTCAGCGAAGTTGGTACCGTTATCACCGTCGGCGACGGCATTGCACGTATTTATGGCCTTGAGAATGCCATGTATAACGAACTCCTGGAGTTTTCTAACGGGGTTATGGGTATGGCCATGAACCTCGAAGAAGATAATATCGGCTGCGTTATCCTTGGTCCCTACACCGATATCGAAGAAGGTGACCAAGTGAGAAGAACCGGCAGAATTATGGAAGTTCCCGTTGGGGAAGCCCTTGTTGGCCGTGTTGTCAATACTTTGGGCCAGCCCTTGGACGGCAAAGGTGAAATTAAAACCAGCGAATATCGTCCTGTGGAATTTCAGGCTCCCGGCGTTATTACTCGTCAATCGGTCTACGAACCCATGCAGACCGGGTTAAAGGCCATTGACTCAATGGTTCCCATTGGCCGCGGCCAACGTGAACTGATTATCGGCGATAGACAAACGGGGAAAACCGCCATCGCCGTTGACACCATTATCAACCAAAAAGGTCAAGATATGATCTGTATCTACGTTGCCATTGGTCAGAAAGCTTCGACCGTTTCCAGCGTAGTTTCCAAATTGGAAGAAAAGGGCGCTATGGATTATACCATCGTGGTATCGGCTCCCGCTTCCGAACCCGCTCCCATGCTTTATTTGGCGCCCTATGCCGGCGCTGCCATGGGTGAATATTTTGTATATAACGGCAAAGCAGTATTGATTGTTTACGATGACTTGTCCAAACAGGCCGTGGCTTATCGTGAACTTTCCTTGCTTCTTCGTCGTCCGCCCGGCCGTGAAGCATATCCCGGCGATGTTTTCTATCTCCACTCCCGTTTGCTGGAGCGCGCCGTGAAGCTTAACGATGAATTGGGCGGTGGTTCCATGACGGCGCTGCCAATTATTGAAACCCAGGCTGGCGACGTTTCCGCCTATATTCCTACCAACGTGATTTCCATTACCGACGGTCAGATCTTCCTTGATAACGACCTCTTTAATTCTAACGTTCGTCCCGCCATTAACGTGGGGATTTCCGTGTCCCGTGTCGGCGGTGACGCCCAGGTCAAAGCGATGAAGCAAGTTGCCGGGAGCCTGCGTATGGACTTGGCTCAATATCGTGAATTGGCGGCTTTCGCCCAATTTGGTTCCGATATGGACGCCGCTACCAAAGCTACGCTGAACCGCGGTGAAAAAATGACAGAGCTGTTAAAACAGGGTCAGTATTCTCCTATGAACGTATTTGACCAGGTTATCTCTATCTTTGCCGGTTCCAATGGTTTCTTGGATGATCTTCCCACTGAGAGAGTTTTGGAATTTGAAAAACAGCTGTTGCAGGATATTCACACCAACCATGCGGATCTCTACAATGCTTTGAGTACGGAAAAGAAAATTACCGACGAAATCAGAGAACAGTTGAAAGCAGCCATTGCTGAGTTCAAAAAAGGTTTCGCGCAATAATTTTCTGCTTGAAAGTATTAAGAAATTCGGAAGGTGGTGAACCGTAATGGCAAGCATGAGTGATATCAGACGAAGCATTCGCAGTATCGAAAGTACCGGTCAGATTACAAAAGCCATGAAAATGGTTTCCTCTGCCAAACTGCGTCGTGCTCAGTCCGGTGTGATAGCAGCCAGACCTTATGCCGAAAAGGTGCGTGAGGTTTTGGGTGACCTTTCCGAAAAAGGTGGCGACTCTTCCCATCCTTTGCAGGAAAAAAGAGAGGTCCATAAGGTTCTCTACGTTCTCGTCAGCGGCGATAGCGGCCTTTGCGGCGGTTTTAACGCCAATATTATTAAAGAATGCGAACGCCAGATCAAGGCTAGGGAAGAAGAAACGGCTATTATGGCTGTGGGCAAAAAAGGCAGCGAGTATTTTGCCAAACGTGGTTATAATGTGATGAAATCCTATCTTGGCATTGGTGATGTCCCTACTTATTCCACGGGGAAATCCATTGCTCTGGATTTGATCCATCTCTATACCACTGGTGAATACGATGAAATTCATCTCGTATTTAGCAAATTCCGCTCTGCCATGTCCAACACTCCCACAGATATGCAGCTTTTGCCCATCGTTCCTGTGGAAAAGGTGGAAAAGGAAGAAGAACCCTCGGATGCGGCGAATGGTATCGTTTCCGACTACCTCTTCGAACCTTCGGAAGAAGCTGTCCTCGGTGTGTTGCTTCCCGCTTATGTGGAAACCTTGGTCTTCGGTGCATTGCTGGAATCCAAGGCCAGTGAACATGGAGCCAGAATGACGGCCATGAGCGCTGCCACCGACAATGCGGCAGAACTCATCCAAAGCTTGACTTTGACCTTGAACAGAGCACGTCAAGCTGCTATTACCACAGAAATTACAGAAATCGTTGGCGGTGCTGCCGCCCTCGAATAAATTTTAAGTCGTAAGACCTTTATCAATTCATAAGGAGGTTGAAAAGGTGTCATTAGGAATTGTAAAAGAAGTTATCGGCGTCGTCGTGGACATCGAGTTCCCGCCGGGCCAATTACCGGAAATTTACAATGCTCTCACCATCAAGAGTGCTGACCAGGACACCGAGGAAGCTCGGTCGAAAAATCTCAACATCACTCTTGAAGTGATGCAGCATTTAGGCAACGATACCGTCCGCGCTGTTGCCCTCTCTGCAACCGATGGCTTGCAACGCGGCATCAAAGCAATTGATACCGGCGCTCCCGTCACCATTAAAGTCGGGGAAAAAACATTGGGCCGTATGTTCAATGTTATTGGGGAACCCATTGACGGCGGCGCTCCCGTTGATACAGAAGAAACTCTCCCCATTCATAGACCTGCACCTACGTTTGAAGAACTGGAACCTTCCACTGAAATGTTGGAAACCGGGATCAAAGTCGTTGATTTGCTGGCTCCCTATTCTAAAGGTGGTAAGATCGGGCTCTTCGGCGGTGCCGGTGTTGGCAAAACCGTTCTGATTCAGGAACTCATTCGTAATATTGCTTATGAACACGGCGGCTATTCCGTTTTCGCAGGCGTTGGAGAACGTACCCGTGAAGGGAACGACCTTTACCATGAAATGAAGGACTCCGGTGTTATCGAAAAGACTGCCATGGTGTTCGGGCAGATGAATGAACCCCCCGGCGCCCGTCTTCGTGTCGGCCTTACCGGTTTGACTTTGGCTGAGTATTTCCGCGACGAAGCCGGTCAGGACGTGCTCCTCTTTATCGATAATATTTTCCGTTTTACCCAGGCCGGCTCCGAAGTATCCGCTTTGCTTGGCCGTATGCCTTCCGCCGTCGGTTACCAGCCTACGCTGGCCACGGAAATGGGGGCTTTGCAGGAACGTATTACTTCGACGAAGAAGGGGTCCATTACTTCGGTTCAGGCTATTTATGTGCCCGCCGATGACTTGACTGACCCCGCTCCCGCCACGACGTTCAGCCACTTGGATGCGAAAACGGTTCTTTCCCGTAAGATCGTGGAATTGGGGATTTATCCCGCTGTGGATCCCTTGGATTCCAGCTCACGTTTGCTTGATCCCCTTATTGTCGGTGAAGAACATTACAATATTGCCCGCTCGGTACAAGGTGTGTTGCAGCGTTATACGGAATTGCAGGATATCATCGCAATTTTGGGGATGGATGAATTGTCCGATGAGGATAAACTTACCGTTGCCCGCGCCAGAAAGATTCAGAGATTCCTCTCTCAGCCTTTCCACGTTGCGGAACAGTTCACCGGTTCCCCCGGTAAATATGTACCTTTGAAAGAAACGATTCGCGGCTTTAAAGAAATTCTTGAAGGCAAACATGATGATCTGCCGGAACAGGCTTTCTTGATGGTCGGTACCATTGAAGAGGCGGTGGAAAAGGCCAAAGCCCTTGAAGGAAGTGAATAATCATGTCAGATAGACAAATCTCTTTGGAGATCGTAACCCCTGAGAAAATTGTATATTCTGCCGACGTTACTTCCATTTACGCTCCTGCGACTTTGGGTGGAATTGGTATTTTGCCCGGTCATACTGCGTTGATTACCGGCCTCACTATCGGTCAGTTGCGCATCACTCCTGCAGGCGGCAATGAAGAACAGCTTTTTGTCAGCGGCGGTTTTTTGGAAATCAATCATGATAAAGCTGTAATTCTTGCGAAATCTGCGGAAAAGCGCGAAGACATTGATGTGGAACGTGCAAAAGAAGCCAAAGCCCGGGCCGAAGAACGACTGAACAGCCGTACTGAGGGGCTCGATGTGGACAGGGCGGAAGCCGCTTTGAAAAGAGCGATTACCCGCTTAAAAATTGCGGAATAATTTTGCTGTATGCAATGATAAAAGAGGATGGTTTTTCCATCCTCTTTTTATTATAAAAAAATGAAATATTTCCATGACACAGAACGTGTATAATCTGTTCCTTTTGGGAAATGCTACCAAAAGGGAGTGATTCTATGGATTCTACTAAACGAAGATTTTGGAATAAAAAAATGATGTTACTCATTGCTGCAGTAATGCTAATTGTCATTCTTTTGGCAATTGCGGTGTATTTTTTGCCGCGCACTGCAGAAACCACAGGTGAAGCTGATGATATCTTAATTACTGCCTTTGAAAACAGCGGCGCAGTTTTTTCCGGTGTGACAGCACAGAGCTGGGGAACCTTAGATGCCACAGCCAAAACTTTGGATGATATTAAAGCCCTTTATGAAAAGGCCATCGAAGTTTTGGGCGATCAACTTTCCGTTGAAACCACCACCTATAAGGACGACTATAATGTGGGAATTACCGCAGAAGGCACTACCGATGATGGCTATGCCGTGGATTTAGTGATTCAAAGTATCAGCAGTACCGAAGGAACAACAGAAACGTACCTTATTGTGAATCTCACAGAAGATCAAGATTTGGCTGCAGTTCCCGCCATTGGGAAAAAGGCGGAAACTTTGTTTGAAGCTGTGGGAGGTGACGGAGAAACGAGCATGCTTCTTTCCGGAGAATTTAATACCATTTTGTCTATGGACGAGAAAAAATCCGTTGCATCGTTGGTTTTTCACTCTGTTGGCGGCGAGATTTTAGAGGGAGTGGAGAATGAAACCTATTTAAGCCAAAGTGGTTACTGTCCTGGCTTGCCGCGGAGCGTTACTTCCAATGATCAATCGATCAATATGCAAATTGCCATGTTTGACAATGAGGTTCTTGACGAAACTTGTTTCTATCTGGGAAGCCCTCTCGTTTTTTCGGAATATTAAGCAAAGATCCTCCATACAATGATAGGGAGGAGGTGGCTTCTTGAGAAAACATCAAAAAAAATGCCACCGCAGAATTAGCGCTGCGGTGATTTTCCTTTGTATTGGTGCCATAACGCTGGCAATGATTGGTAGCAGCAGCGGCACCGCCATAACGTTGGAACAATCGGAACAACAAGAAACCCAAGAGACAATCATTTCTCATTCTGGAAGCGGTGTTTCAGAAGAGAAAATGATCTCTGTCACCCGCAGTGACGGCACTGTGGATACGCTTACTTTAGAAGATTATTTGATAGGAGTTCTTTCGGCAGAGGTTTCGCCGCAGTTTTACGAAGAAGCATTAAAGGCGCAAGCTATCGCCGCGCGTACTTATACGGAGTCAAAGTTACAAGAAGGGCAACCCCTTTGTGACGATTACCGTTGTTGTCAAGCCTATTACGATGAATCCCAGCGAAGAGAACGTTGGAATGAACGTTTCGATGAAAATGAAGCCCGTCTTCGTGAGGCTGTGACAGCCACCTCCGGCATGGTACTTTGTTATGACGGGCAGCTGGCAAAGACTTTTTTCCATTCTACTTGCGGTGGGAAGACTGCCTCTGCAGAAGAGGTTTGGGGAACTCCTTATCCTTATTTGGTAAGCGTTGATTGTTCTTGGGATACGGATGCACCCCGTTATCAAGAAACGGTGGAACTTTCTGTTGCAGAGGCAAACGCCTGCTTGAATGACGGGGTTGTTTATTGTTCCGCTTCTCCCAGCGAGGTACCTGTGGTGAAATCCCAAACGGCGAGTGGCCGCGCGGAAGAGGTTTCCTACGGTGGTACCCAATGGAAAGGAACCGATTTCCGTCAAAAACTGGGGTTAAATTCTACCAATTTTTCCTTTGAAATCAATGATGGCGTTTTGTCCATTTCTACAATCGGATACGGACATGGTGTAGGGCTCTGTCAACATGGGGCAAATGGTATGGCCAAAGAGGGATATACATTTGAAGAGATTCTCACCCATTACTATCCCGGATGCTATTTGGAAACGCAAAGTTGATAAGATCTAAAATATAAAACCGCTCCCAGAAATAGGAGCGGCTTTTTTGTCTGCTTATTTGTCAAAGGAAGGATTGAAGGCATAAAAATTTTTGGCATCAAGGTTATCCTGGACGATGCGGAGGCTTTCACCAAATCGTTGGTAATGGACGATTTCGCGTTCTCTGAGGAAGCGAATGGGATCCAAAATATCCGGATCATCGACGAGACGCAGGATATTGTCGTAAGTGACTCTTGCCTTTTGCTCCGCAGCCATATCTTCACTGAGATCGGCAATGGGATCGCCTTTGACCCCGAGATATGACATAGTAAAGGGAACGCCTGCAGCAGAGACAGGATAAACGCCATTGGTATGGTCGACAAAGTATTTATCGAATCCTGCTGCCTTAATTTCTTCCATGGTCATCTCACGCGTTAATTGATGCACCATGGCGGCAATCATTTCCATATGCCCCAGCTCTTCAGTACCTACAGAAGCATAAAAAATGATCCTTTGAAAATGTATGGCTACGGCAAAAGTCATGCGATCAGATATGAGGAGACTTTTATTTAATAAAATATTTTTGTCTTATATGAGACAAAATAATTGAATTTTATCTTAAAATTGTTACTTGTTTCCAAAGAAAGTTGATGGTATAGTAAAAGAAAAGCACTGATTACAAAGGTTCGCCCTGCGTAAGAAGGCGTAAAAAGAATATTCACAGGGGATTTTTATCCCTTTTTGATACCTTTGCGCCGCAGTGCAAAGGTTTTTTGTTTATAATGTACTATATTTGCGATTGAAAATGGAGGTATTTATGGAAACGCGTATTGCCTTAATCGGTATCATTGTGGAGGATATCGCATCAGCAGAGAGCATCAACAAAATATTGAGTGAAAACCGGCAATATATCATAGGACGCATGGGATTGCCTTACCCGGAAAAGGGCGTTTCGATTATCAGTATTACCATGGATGCGCCCAATGACGTTATCAGCTCTGTCTCCGGCAAAATTGGTATGCTGCCGGGAGTTAATGCCAAAACAGTTTATGCAAAAACCACCAGAGGCAACGCATGAAAGTGGCAAAAGCGCTGATTGATCAACTGGAAACAACGAAAGTGTTGACAAAAGAGGAGTGGCTGTATTTGCTGGAGCATCGCAATGAGTCCCTCAGTCAATACCTTTTTTCACACAGTCGCGCTGCGGCGCAATCTGTTTTCGGCAATGACGTTTATATTCGGGGGCTCATTGAGATCTCTAATTTTTGCAAAAATAATTGTTATTACTGCGGGATTCGCCGAGGAAATCCTGGGGTGAACCGCTATCGCTTGAGTCAGAGGGAAATTCTCCAATGCTGCCTCCGCGGATATGATTTGGGATTCCGTACCTTTGTGCTGCAGGGCGGAGAGGATCCCGGTTTTCGGGATGAGGACTTGGCAAATACGGTGCGTATCATCAAAGAATGGTTCCCTGATGTGGCTGTGACCTTGTCGGTGGGGGAAAAAAGCAGAGATGTATACCAAATGTTCCGAGAGGCAGGAGCGGACCGATACTTACTACGACATGAAACTTATTTGCGTTCCCATTATGAAAGTCTCCACCCGAACTCCATGTCTTGGGAACGGCGGATCCAATGTCTGGAAGATCTGAAATCCTTGGGATACCAGGTCGGAACTGGGTTTATGGTGGGTTCACCCCATCAGACCAATGAATGTTTGGCGGAAGATCTATTATTTATTCAAAGATTTTCTCCCCAGATGGTAGGAATCGGCCCTTTCATTCCTCATCATCAAACGCCTTTTGCCAAGGAGCCTGCCGGCACTTTGGATCTGACCTTGTTTCTTTTGGGGGTACTCCGTCTGATGAATCCCCGCTTACTGTTGCCGGCAACAACGGCTTTAAACACCATTGCTCCCCAAGGGCGCCAAATGGGCATTTTAGCCGGAGCCAATGTAATTATGCCAAATTTATCCCCGGAGTTTGCTTGTAAAAACTATGAGCTTTATGACCATAAAAAATACAGTGGTATGGAAAATGCAGAAGCCATTGAAAAAATCAGAAATGATTTGGCGAAGATCGGTTATGAGATCAAAATATCTAAGGGAGATTTTAAGTAAAGGAGAGGAAATATGTATAATCCATTATCGAAGAAAGCAGAAGAGTTCATTCACCATGAAGAAATCATGGATACTTTAGCCTATGCGGAAAAGAACAAAAGCAATGCGGCATTGATCGACGAGATTTTAAACAAGGCCAGAGAGCGTAAGGGGCTGACCCACAGAGAGGCTGCAGTGCTGTTGGATTGCGATATTGAGGAAAAAAATCAGGAAATGTATGCTTTGGCGGAACAAATCAAAAAAGATTTTTATGGAAACCGCATTGTGATTTTCGCGCCATTGTACCTCTCCAATTATTGCATCAATGGCTGTACCTACTGCCCTTATCACAGAAAGAATAAGACCATTGCCAGAAAAAAGCTGAGTCAAAAAGATATTGAGCGTGAAGTCATCGCTTTACAGGATATGGGCCATAAACGTTTGGCCATTGAATCCGGCGAGGATCCCAAAAACAATCCCATTGAATATATATTGGAAAGCATCGATACGATTTATGGGATTAAACATAAGAATGGCGCTATCCGCAGGGTGAATGTGAATATCGCCGCAACGACGGTGGAGAATTATAGAAAGCTCCGTGATGCAGGGATCGGTACTTACATCCTCTTCCAGGAAACGTACCATAAAGAAAGTTATTTGCAGCTCCACCCCACGGGTCCCAAACATGATTACGACTACCATACCGAAGCCATGGATCGCGCCATGGCCGGCGGCATTGATGACGTAGGCCTCGGTGTCCTTTTTGGATTGGACAAATACCGCTATGAATTTACCGGACTGTTGATGCACGCCGAACATTTGGAGGCGGTTTTTGGTGTCGGACCCCATACCATCAGCGTACCGAGACTTTGCCCTGCCGATGATATTGACGTGGCGGATTTTAAAAACAGTTTAGACGACGACATTTTCGCCAAAGTGGTGGCATGTATCCGCATTGCTGTACCTTATACCGGTATGATCGTCTCTACCAGAGAATCGCAAAAAAGCAGAGAACGGGTTCTGCATTTGGGAATCTCCCAGATCAGCGGTGGATCTCGAACTTCGGTGGGAGGCTATTGTGAGCCGGAACCGGCTTATGAAAATTCCGCCCAGTTCGACATCAGCGACACCAGAACCCTGGATGAGGTGATCCGCTGGCTGATGGAAATGGATTATATCCCCAGTTTCTGCACAGCCTGCTATCGGGAAGGTCGTACTGGCGATCGCTTTATGTCCCTTTGCAAAAGCGGCAAGATTTTAAATTGTTGCCACCCCAACGCTTTGATGACATTGCAGGAGTACTTGAGCGATTATGCTTCCGAGGAGACGAAGCGTTTGGGTGAGGCTCTCATTGCCAAAGAGGTAGAGCATATCCCCAGTGCAAAGATTAAAGAAATTGCCAAAAGAAATTTACAGGCCATTGCCGAGGGAAATCAGCGCGATTTTCGATTTTAAGGTTTTAAGGGGGAATATACCATGGGCTTGAATGATACTCCGTCAGGAGATCGTGTACATATCGGCATTTTTGGTTGTCGCAACGCTGGAAAATCCAGCATCATCAATGCCATTACCGGCCAAGATCTGGCCATTGTTTCCGAGGTAAAGGGAACCACTACGGATCCTGTGAAAAAGGCCATGGAATTGCTTCCTTTAGGTCCCGTCATGCTGATCGACACTCCCGGTCTTGACGATGAAGGTGATTTGGGACATTTGCGGATGGCCAAGGCTTATCAGGCTTTGAACCAAACCGATATTGCTGTTCTTGTCGTGGACAGTGTTCGTGGTATGACCGAAGAAGATCATAAGATTCTGGAGCGCATTCAGAAAAAAGGGATTCCCTATGTGGTTGTTATGAATAAAGCAGATCTATTGGAAGAAATTCCCGCCAGTCATAAGGAACATGTGATCTATGTCAGCGCTGCAACTGCTCAAAATATCCATGAATTAAAAGAACTGATTGCTACTAGGGTGGTTGAAGAAAAGGAAGATTACCCGATCATTACAGATCTGCTGGTCCCCGGATCCACCGTGGTTTTAGTGGTACCGGTCGATAAATCAGCACCCAAAGGGCGGCTGATTCTGCCTCAGCAGCAAACGATTCGGGAAATTTTAGACAGCAATGCCATCGCTGTTGTCGTGAAAGAAAATATGCTTAGGGAGGCATTGGCATCTTTGCCCGTACCGCCCCGTCTTGTGGTTACCGATAGCCAAGCCTTTGCCGAGGTAGCGTCCATTGTCCCCCGGGATGTAAAACTCACTTCCTTCTCCATATTGTTTGCTCGACATAAAGGGGAGCTTTTCCCCTTAGTCGAAGGGGTGAAAACTTTAGATCATCTGGCTGACGGCAACCGTATCCTTATTGCAGAAGGTTGCACCCATCATCGCCAATGTGAGGACATCGGCACGGTAAAACTGCCAAAATGGTTGGAATCATATACGGGAAAGCATCTTCGGTTTGATTTTACCAGCGGGGTGGAATTCCCTTTGGATCTTTCCCCGTATCGCTTGATTATTCATTGTGGTGGCTGCACCTTGAACCGTAGGGAGATGCAGTTTCGCATTGGGTGCGCTGCCGACGCCGGCGTACCCATGACCAATTACGGGATTACAATCAGCCATTTAAATGGCATTTTACCCCGTTGTCTGGAGGCGTTTCTTCTTTCTGAGAAAAAATGTGAGAAATAACGCCATTTTCTATAAAAATGTGATATAATAGATAAAACACTTGGGATCTTAGGTGTTTGTATCAAGGTTTCTTGAACTCTTTTTTTCAAAATCTCTGCTTATACAGGGATTTTCTCTTTATACAACGCAAGCCTTTTCTTATATCATTTTATATTGGGGGATTTTGATTGCCGTGATTTTATGATGGGAATAATTTGTCAGAATTTTCTGTATATATTTTTTAATAATGAATATATAAAGAATCGTCATAGGAAAGAAATCCCTGCTTGAGCCAGATGCCGGAAGGGGAGAAAAAAGTCCTTTTTTGTCGAAGTGCGATAAAAAGTGTAAAATCTTTCACTCAAATTACCCTTTGTGCTGGTTCCATTGGATAAAACTATTAGACTTCGCAAGTTTTTATCCTATATAATAAAATTACAGCATAAGAAAAAGGGGGTGTGATTGGAAAAGGCAATAATAACTTTTCTGTTATTGGAGAAGTGAATCATTGAGATGATGGAGTAGATTGGAATCCAAGAGAGAAGAGTGGTGAGAGACCTATGGATATACGTTGTCTAAAATACTTTGTTAGCGTTGCAAAACATATGAATTTTACCAAAGCAGCCCAGGAGTGCTTTATTTCTCAGACAGCTATGAGCCAGCATATTTCCAGAATGGAAGAGGAGTTAGGATTCAAGCTGTTTTATCGGAATAATCGCCGAGTGGAGTTAACTCCCGGCGGCAAGGTGTTCCTGGAAGAAGCTACAAATTTGTTGCGCAAATTTGATTATGCCGTGTTTTGGGGGTCGGTTGCGTCCATGGACTATACGGGGCATTTGCGCATCGGTTTTTTATCCTATACAGAAAAGAGATTCTTGCCGCAACTGTTAAAAATTTTTCACAGCCGCAATCCTAGAGTAGAAATAGTTCTCGTTCGAAAAAATTTGGTGGATTTATATCAATCGTTACGCGATGGAGAATTGGATGTTATTGTGTGCCATCCTTGTGAAGTAAAAGATATTCCTCAGCTTGTGATTAAGAAATACGCTGCTCACAACTTATGTTTAGTGGTAAATAACGAGCATCCTTTGGCCTCAGAAGAGATTGTGGATGTACAGGCATTCAGCAATGAACGTTTTTTGGTTCTTAACGAAGAATTTTATCCACAGATGCGGCTGCATCTGGAAACCCTTTGTTTGGAACTGGGCTTTAAGCCCAATATGATCGATATTCCCCAGGATATGGATTCCCTGCTTCTTATGGTGGAAGTAGGGTTGGGCGTTACCTTGCTTCCGCCCAATGCAAAACACAGTCAAAACGAAAATCTGCGGTTTATTGATATTAACAGTGATGTGGAAATTAACATTTCCCATGCCATTGCCTATCTTTCCGAAAACCCAAATCCTTCGTTACAGGTGTTTCTAAAAATTTTTGAAGAATTTGAAAAAGAGGGAAAACTAAATATTTGAAAATTTCTTACATGATTTGTGTAGGATCTTGAATAGGACGCGTTTTTTATTCGGTCGATTCAAATCTTGAGAGTATCACAATTAGCTTCCTTGATGATTACATTTGTTTTAATTGTTAGACAATTCAGTCATCTTCTGTTAGAATGGTAACATGGAAACTATTCTTTATGGAAAAGAACTCAGGAGAGAGAAAACAACTGAGAGAATCGGATTTTAAGAAAGCGAGGGAAAAAAATGTTAGATCCTACCATCATGAAAGACTGGCAAATCGCCGAGGAAGCAGAGAAAGTTTTACCGTCCGTGGATGAGTTTCGTGAAAAAATGGGATTATTGCCTGAGGAAATCATTCCTTATGGCCGTACCCCCAAATTGAACTTTTTGAAAATTATGGATCGTTTGAAGAATCGTCCTGACGGCAAATTTATCGAAGTCACTGCCATTACTCCCACTCCTTTGGGAGAAGGAAAGTCCACCACCTCCTTAGGCATTATTGAAGGTCTTGGCAAACGCGGTGTGAACGTAGGCGGATGTTTGCGTCAACCGTCCGGCGGGCCTACCATGAACATTAAAGGCACCGCTGCCGGTGGTGGGAATGCGCTTTTGATTCCCATGACAGAATTTTCCCTGGGATTGACCGGCGACATCAATGATATTACCAACGCCCATAATTTGGCAATGGTTGCATTGAACGCTCGTATGCAGCATGAAGCGAACTATGATGATGAGCAATTGGCCGAACGCGGCTTGAAACGTTTGGATATCGACCCTGAAAAAGTAGAGATGGGTTGGGTGATCGACTTTGCTGCTCAATGTCTGCGCAATATCGAAATTGGTATTGGCGGTCCCAAGGATGGTTTCCAAATGAAAAGCCGTTTTGGTATTTCTGTAAGTTCCGAGCTTATGGCAATATTGGCAGTGGCCAGAGATCTCAAAGATCTCAGAAAACGCATCAGTGAAATCATTGTCGCCTATGATAAAAACGGAAATCCTGTCACAACGGCAGATCTCCAGGTAGACGGCGCTATGACTGCCTGGATGCGCAATACCATTAATCCCACTCTTTGCTATACTGTTGAACATCAGCCTTGTCTTGTTCATGCCGGCCCATTTGCCAATATTGCCATTGGCCAATCTTCAATCATCGGTGACCGTTTATCCCTCAAGATGTTTGATTATCATGTAACAGAAAGTGGTTTTGCCGCTGATATCGGTTTTGAGAAATTCTGGAATGTAAAATCCCGTATTTCCGGGTTGAAACCCAATGTCTCCGTGCTTGTATGCACGGTTCGCGCTTTGAAAATGCATGGCGGCGGCCCTGCTGTGGTACCGGGACGTCCTTTGCCTGACGAATATACCAAAGAAAATCTTGGTTTGTTGGAAAAAGGGCTGTGCAACCTGATTCACCATATCAATACCATTAAAAAATCAGGAATTAATCCTGTTGTTTGTATCAACAGTTTCTATACCGATACCGACGCTGAAGTCAATTTGATTCGCCGCACTTGCGACGAATTAGGTGTACGCTGTGCAAAATCTTCCCATTGGCAATATGGCGGCGAAGGCGCTTTGGATTTGGCCGATGCTGTATTAGATGCTTGCAAAGATCCTGTGGATCTGAAATTCCTCTATGATATGGATATGCCGTTGCGTCAACGGGTTGATCTTATTGCCCGGGAAGTTTATGGAGCTGACGGCGTGGAATGGTCAGATTTGGCAGCGGAAAAAGCAAGGAAATTTGAAGCTGATCCCAAATATAATGATTATGCTACAATGATGGTTAAGACACACTTAAGCCTTACCCATGACCCGACCTTGAAAGGGGCTCCTAAGGGCTGGAAGCTTCCGATCCGTGACATCTTGGTCTATGGAGGAGCTAGATTCCTTTGCCCCATGGCCGGCGCGATCTCTTTGATGCCCGGTACCAGTTCACGGCCGGCTTATATGAAAGTGGACATCTGTCCCGAAACTGGTAAGGTTCATGGTTTGTTCTGATAATTTCTTCTGATGAATGGAGGGGACACTCATGAGTTTTGCAGAGAAGACTTCTGGCCAAGTAATTTCAGAATTGGCAGCCAAAACTCCTGTTCCTGGCGGCGGCGGTGCCTCGGCTCTGGTAGGGGCCGTGGGCACCGCCCTCGGCAATATGGTGGGGAGTTTTACCAAAGGAAAAAAGAAGTTTGTTGCGGTGGAAGAGGATATTATTGAACTGCAACGTCAATGCGACGAAACACAAAAACGGCTTTTAGAGCTTATGGATGAAGATGCTGTACTATTTGAACCTTTATCCAAGGCATATGCCATGAAAGAGAATACGGAGGAAGAACGCCGCGAGAAGGAGCGGGTCATGGAACAGGCGACTTTAGATGCCTGTAAGGTGCCTTTGGAAATTATGGAAGAATGTTGCAAAGCCATAGGTTATTTGGAGGAATATCTCAAGAAAGGCAACCCCCTTTTGGTCAGCGATGTCGGCGTGGGAGCGCTGTGCTGTAAAGCGGCGCTGCTGGGAGCTGCGATGAATGTTTACATTAATACGAAAACCATGAAAAATCGGGGAACTGCCGATGCCATGAATGAGAAAACTTCTTCCATGTCTCAGGAATACAGCGAAAAAGCAGATATGATATATGAGTCCGTTTTAAAACAATTACGGTAAGGTAAGGAGGCATATGACGATGGCAAAGATATTATCGGGAAAAGAAGTCGCCGCGGCTCTGCAAAAAGACCTCTTGGAAAGAGTTGAGCTGCTGAAGGGAAAAAACATTCAACCCACGTTGGCAATTGTTCGCGTGGGGGAAAAAGATAGTGATATTGCCTATGAAAGAGGCGCCACAAAAAAAATGTCAACATTGGGCATTGCTGTCAGAAACGTGATCTTACCGGCGGACGTTGCTGAAGATACTTTGATTGGTGCGATTGAAGAGTTAAATCAGGATCAAAGCGTTCACGGCGTATTGCTGTTCCGTCCTTTGCCCGAGCATCTTAATTACGACAGAGTTTGCAATTCTTTGGTAGCAGAAAAAGACGTGGACGCCATGACCACCATTAACAGCGGTTTGGTCTACGATGGCAGTGCCGACGGATTCCCTCCATGTACTGCACAGGCGGTGATGGAAATCTTGGATTATTACAATATTGAAGTAAAAAGTGCCCGTGTCGCTTTGGTGGGATGGGGGGCTGTAGTGGGGAAACCATTATCTGTCTTGCTTTTAAACCGTTTTGCGACGTTGACAGTTTGTCATATTTTTACGAAGGATGTGTCAACTCCCTGTAAAAACGCTGAAATCGTGATCTCCGCAGCAGGGAAAGCAAATTTGGTCGGAGAACAACATTTGGCTCCCGGCCAGGTGGTGATCGACGTCGGCATTAACGCGGATCCCAAGGATCCGTCAAAAATCGTCGGTGATGTGGACTTCGCTTATGCAGAGGATCTTGTAGATGCAATCACCCCGGTTCCTGGTGGTGTTGGCAGTGTAACAACCTCCGTATTGGCAAAACATGTTATCATGGCGGCAGAAAAAGCAGGAGAATAATTGCGAATCTGCCGTAAAGGAGTTGATATCAATGATTAATCGATTTAAAGAATCCCTTTTGGATCCCGGTACGTTTTCTGTGACCTGGGAAATTGTTCCCGGTCGCGGCGCTAAAGAAAAGGCTCAAGAAGAAGCCATTGCCACAGCGAAAATTGCGGTGAAGGATCCCAGGATTCACGCAATAACGATCACTGATTGTCCCGGCGGTAATCCCGCGATTTTGGCGGAAAATTTAGGGAAAGAGATTTTGGATATTGGGATTGAGCCTCTGGTTCACTTTACCTGTAAAGATAAAAACAGGACACAAATGGAAAGCCAGCTATATGCCATGGCCAGAAGTAATATCAGAAACCTTTTGGTCATGACTGGTGACTATGTGAACAATGCATATGAAGGACGGGCGAAGCCTGTCTTTGATATCGATCCCATTCACTGTTGCGGCCTGTTGGGAGAGATGAACAAAGGCTTGGAATATGAAATGGGGCCCAGGAAAATAACAAATCAGCCCACTGATTTCTTTTACGGTTGTGCTGTATCTCCCTTCAAAAGTCAGGAATCAGAACAGATCGCCCAGTATAATAAGCTGGTGAAGAAAATCCGCGATGGCGGCGCCCAGTTTGTAATTACCCAGTTAGGGTATGATATGCGCAAATTTCACGAAGTCCTACAATTCATGAGATTGAACAATCTCAATGTTCCTTTGGTCGGCAATATTTATCTTTTGCCTCTCGGTACCGCGAAATTGATGAACCGCAATGGGATTCCCGGATGCGTCGTCACAGATGAACTGGTGGCAACTCTAGAGAAAGAAAAGGAAAGCGAAGATAAAGGACTGGAACAGCGTTTGATCCGCGCTGCCAAAATGTACGGCATTATGAAAGGTATGGGATTCGCCGGGGCGCATATCGGCGGCCATGGCTTGAAGCCCGAACAGATGGAATATATTCTTGATGAAGGCGAAAAATATGTAGATCACTGGCAATCTTATGTGGAAGACTTTGATTATCCCATGAAGAAAGGTTTCTATTATTACAAAAAGGATCCAGAGACCGGTTTAAACAGCGAGGAACGAACAGAAATTGATCCTGATGATTTGGAAATGAAGGTTGGATTCATTTATCATCTTTCTCATTTTACCCACTGGCTAATGATGACGCCAGGACGAAATCTGTTCAACTTTATGCGTGGCTTTTATAAATTGATTGACGGCACGGTATGGATGCGTCCTTATCATTTTTGTGAACATATGGCAAAAGTAGTCCTTTATGACTGTAAAGATTGCGGTGATTGTGCTTTAACCCAGGTGGCTTATTCCTGTCCCATGTCAAAATGCCCTAAAAACCAGCGCAACGGCGCTTGCGGTGGCAGCCGCGACGGATGGTGCGAGGTTTATCCCGGCAAAAAGAAATGTGTATACGTCAAAGCGTATAACCGTTTGAAAGGCTATGGATTGGAACATGAATTAAGCGAATACTCCGTAGCGCCATGTGATTGGAACCTGTATCAGCAGGCTTCTTGGCCCAATTATTTCTTGGGACGTGACCATGACGCCGATCGCTTAGGTATACCTTATGTGCCTCCTAAGGTGAAAAAGAAATCATAAACGCAAGGTGATGTTATGTTCAACATTAGTTTTTCTGAACTGCTGATCATCCTACTGGTGGCTTTCCTTGTCGTAGGCCCTAAGGATCTGGCTAAAGTGGCACGTTCTTTGGGGCGGGCAGTGAAAAAAGGGAGAAATTTTATCTATGACATCAAATCCTATGTCAACAGTGACGGTGACAATCATCCAATTCGGGATGTGAAAGACGCTGTGTCTGATGTCAAAGAAGAGATCAATAAAGCAAATCCCTTGGCCGAAGTAAAGGAAAATCTGGAGAAGGAAATGGAACCGTTGAAATCCATTGAGAAAGAAATGGAACCATTAAAAACTTTAAAAAAAGGTAAAACAATGTTGAAGAAGTAAACCATCAATCCTTTTCAGGAAGGAGGGAACTATGTCGTGAAAGAGCATCAGCATAACGACAAAGAAAAAAACGTACCAAAGATTACACGCCGCCAATTTCTGGGGGTAGCGGCAGTGGCAGGTACGATGGCGACTTTATCCGGTTGCGGCGTTGTTGAGGAGATCGGCGGCGACGGCGGCTGGTTGCCGACGCAGTATCGCAGTGAAGGGAATTGGACTGCCCAGGTCAAGGGGCGTGTCCCCTTGGATCCCGACAATATTGCTGTTGTTCGGGATGATACAAAATGTATTCTTTGCGGTCAGTGCTTGGAAGCCTGCGATCGTGTGCAATCGGTTTTTGATTATTATGAACTACCAATTAAGGATGAGTTTATCTGTATTCATTGCGGTCAGTGCGCTCTCTACTGTCCTAGCGGCGCGATTACGGAACGAAGCCAAATCGACCAGGTGCGGGATGCCATCAATGATCCCAATAAATTTGTGGTGGTGCAAACAGCACCTTCCATTCGCGTTGGTTTGGGGGAAGAATTCGGTGACGACGCCGGGACTTGGGTGGAAGGGCAAATGGTTGCCGCCCTGCGCCGTTTGGGGTTTGACGCGGTCTTGGATACGAATTTCGGCGCCGATTTGACTATCATGGAAGAAGGCACGGAATTGGTTCAACGCCTTACCGGAGACGGGATACTTCCTCAGTTTACGTCTTGTTGCCCCGGTTGGGTGAAGTTTTTGGAATACTATTATCCCGATCTTATGGATCATTTATCAACAGCCAAATCCCCCATGCAGATGCAAGGCGCTATGACGAAAACTTATTATGCGGCGAGGAAGAAGATCGATCCCAATAAGATTGTTAGCGTCGCCATTATGCCATGCACTGCGAAAAAATTTGAGGCCAACCGTCCGGAATTCAACGCGGCGGGAGAATATCATAATCTCCCCGATATGCGGGACATTGATTTTGTCCTCAGTACCAGGGAATTGGCAAACTTTATCAAAGAGGAAAATATTGATTTTGCCTCTTTGCCAGAGGAATCCTTTGATCCCATTATGGGGGAAGGTTCCGGTGCTGGCGTTATTTTTGGCAATACCGGCGGTGTCATGGAAGCCGCCATTCGAACTGCTTACTATGTAGTGGCCGGAGAGGAACCCCCATCGGGACTTCTGAATTTACAGCCGGTTCGCGGCCTTGATTCTATCAAAGAGGCTTCGGTGAATGTCCCCGGTTTTGGGGAGGTACGTGTGGCTGTGGCCAGCAGTTTGTCTGCGGCTCGTACCCTTTGCGATAGAGTGCGGGCAGGAGAGGCTGATTATCATTTTATTGAAATCATGTCTTGCCCCGGCGGGTGTATTGCCGGCGGCGGTCAGCCCAAAACAACAGTGCCTCCCGACAATTCCATGCGGGAAAAACGGATTGACTCTCTCTATCACCGTGACAGTACCATGGCCGAGAATAAACGCACCAGCCATGAGAACACGGAAATCCAAACTGCTTACAATGACTTCCTTGGGGAACCCTGTAGTGAAATCGCCCATGAGCTACTCCATACCCATTATAGCAGTCGTGGCGATGCGCTTACCCCGAAAGAAGGAGGTGAGTCCTGATGCAAAACAGTGGCGTTTTATTTGATGTGACTAAATGTGTTGGCTGTGGAAGCTGTACTGTGGCATGTAAATTGTGGAATGATTTGGAATACGAAGGGGGGAATGCCCACGGTTACGACGCTAAGCTGGGCGCCCAAACCTGGACCACAATTCAGTATCATGACGCTACCACCGTCACCGATAAGGAAGATGTGTTGCGTTTTGCCAAACATCAATGTATGCATTGCCTAGATCCATCTTGTGTGGCGGTATGTTTTGCCAAAGCCATTGTGGTGGAAAGTACCGGCGCGGTGGTTTACGATCCCAAAAAGTGCGTTGGTTGCCGTTACTGTATGATTGCGTGTCCCTATGATATTCCCAAATACGAATGGGATAAGGTGTTCCCTTCGATTATGAAATGTCAATTATGTGCCGATAAATTGGCCGGGAATGAAAAACCAGCTTGCACCTCTGTTTGCCCCACCGGCGCTATGACCTTTGGGGATCGGGATGAATTATTGGCTCAAGCCAAGGAAACCATCGCCAATGACTCTCGTTATGTGAATGAGGTCTATGGAGAAACCCAAGGTGGAGGTACTCGTTGGCTCTATATCTCCGATGTGCCTTTTGAACAGTTGGGCTTCCCCACCAACGTTCCGACAAAGAGCATTCCTTCGACACTTCACGACTATTCCAAATGGAAACCGGGGATTTTTGCCGGCGGCGCCGTTCTCTTTGGTGCACTGGGGCTGTATACAAAACGCCGTCTTCGTCTGGAAGAGGAAAAGATGAAAGAGAAAGGAGGAAACGAAAATGTTTGATTATAATTTAAGAATCAACAAAAAAGCGTGTTTTCGGTTCACTTTAACGCGCTGGATCCTTCTTTTGTTGGCTGTTTTTGGTATTTTCATTATGGTCTATCGTCTGCTGAACGGCTTGGGCGATACAACCCATCTGTCCAATGAATGGCCCTGGGGCTTTTGGATTTACGCTGATTTGGTGCTCAGTGCCTTGGGAGCCTGTGGTTTTGCTGTGGGAATTTTAGGCCATGTACTCCATATCAAACAGTTTAAGCCTTTGGGACGGCGCGCTTTATTAATGTCCTTCTTCTGTTATGTCTTGGTGTTCCTTGTACTTTTTATTGAGATCGGGCGTTGGGATAACTTTTATTGGTTCTTCGTTTCCTTTGCCTGGACTTCTCCATTATATGAGGTTGCCATCTGCATTACCTTATACCTCATTTTACAATTCCTTGAATTAGTAGAGGTCTGGGGGGATCGCTACAAACCTTGGGTAAAGATTATTGTTGGTTTCTTTATGCCGGTCATTGTGCTGATTGCTAGTATTTTACCTTTCGGTCAGGAAGCGGCTTACGGTGCAATTTACTTGGCAATGCCCACGAAATTAAATGTGATTTGGTATTCTCAATATTTGCCTTGGGCCTGCCTGATCACCTCTTTCTCCGGAGGTCTATGTTTTGTGGCATTGGAATATCGTCTCGTCAACCGTCATTATCGTAAGGTTTCTGATGATCGTATGATTGTAAATTTACTGCGGATCGCCGGCGCTGTTATCATATTGTATCTGGTCCTTAAAATCATTGATCTTTCGGTGAGAGGCGCCTGGGGAGAAGTTTTCTCCGGTGGAATGGAAGGGAATATGTTCCTTCTGGAAACCATTGTTGGTTTTGTGGTCCCTGCGGTGATCATCTTTTCTCCTTGGATTAAAAAAGGCAGTATGCAGTTGATTGCTGCACTCTGCGGCGTTGCCGGAATACTGCTGAACCGTTTTAATTTTGTCTTTACCGGTATGGCCGACTATGCCGGTGTGCCTTATTCTCCCAGTTGGATGGAAATTTGGCTGGTGATCGGTCTTACTTGCCTGATTATTTTGTGTTATCTTTTCGCGATTGAAAACTTACCGATAATTCGGGGGAAAAACGAGAAACATAATGATACGGTCTCTCGTCCGCCGATTGGTCAGATTCGGACATCGAAAAAGGATTCGCAACAAGGCCAAGGCATTTCACAGTAATGCACCCAATATTAGCTATCGTTTGAAAGGAGAATGGTTATGAGACTTGGCGCGTGGGAAATTATTTTAATTATCGTATTGGTATTGATTGTCTTTGGCGGTTCTAAACTGGCTGGTGTCGGTAAGTCTTTAGGACGCAGCATCAAAGAGTTCAAGGAAGAAGTCAACACCCCCGATAAAAAAGATGACCCGCCGAAAGATACTTCCGAAGAGCCGGCAGAAAATACAAAGGATACTACGGAACAATCAAAAGACAAAGGTTCTGAAGAATGAGTCGAAAGGGACAAATAAGAATCAGGAAATAAGGTGGTGTCTTTGACCGATACGAAAAAAGCTTTTCTGGAGCATTTATCGGAATTACGCAAAGTTCTGATTTATTGCGTGATTAGTTTATTGGCTTGCTTTATCATTATCTTTGTCCTGTTTTGCGACGAACTGATGGATTTTGTTCTTGCTCCCATCCGCCAATTCGGAATTGATGTCGTTTATACGACATTGGGGGAAGTGTGGCTTACAGAAATGAAGGTTTGCTTCATTGCTGGTTTTATCGCAGCTTTTCCGGCCATCTCCTTCTTCTTTTGGCGCTTTTTACGTCCGGCGTTATATCAGAATGAGCGAAAAGCTTTTGCTCTGATCTACTTTTTATCATTATTGCTTTTTATCCTAGGTGTTTGTTTTGCCTATTTTGTAGTACTGGCGCTTACGATCAACTTTTTTGTCACCACAGGAGAAGGCACAGCCGTGCCAATGCTTACCATTAGTAAATACGTAGAGTTCTTAACGAGTTTTATCATTCCTTTCGGCCTGGTGTTTCTTTTACCCATGGTTGTATTGGCTTTGACCAAAGTAGGCGTTCTCCAAGTGAGCACATTGGTGAAAAGCAGAAAGTATGTCATTGTGATTCTCGCCATTTTGGCGGCGATTCTTACACCACCTGACGTGGTTTCTCAATTGTTATTGTTGATCCCCATGGTGATTCTGTGGGAGATCAGTATTCTAATCGCAAAACGCGTTGAAAGGAAAAAAGAGCGCAGTCTTGTAAAAACAGATTAATGAGATGAACTATATGTAAAATCAAGGGATAGGGGTTCGGCGCCGTACCTTGTGTCGGCGCCGTCTTTTATCCCCAAGTAAAGGAGGGAATCAAGTTGAGTTTTTTGGCTCCAAATGAAATCGCGAAGAGTGCTTCAAATCTTGGCGAGAAAAAGGGTAAAATGTCAGTGGCAAAAATTTCTCTGCCGGGGATATTGGCAGGGGCTTATATTGCCTTTGCCGCAGTGGCTTGTTTAACCATTGGTTCCGGATGGGTCGGCGATTGGGCTGCCTCTGGGTTGAATAAGGCGGCCGGAGCAGCGGCCTTTACGGTTGGTCTTATTCTGGTGGTGGTAGCCGGTGCGGAACTATTCACAGGTAATAACATGTATGTTGCGATATCCTTTTTAGAACGGCGTACCACCTTGCCGCAACTGCTGCGAAACTGGATTGCCGTATTTATTGCCAACTTTATCGGCGCGCTGATTATTGTTGCCATTGTTTATTGGGGAGGATTCCTATTCCAAAACGGTGAATTATCTGCTTTTGGCGCAAAAGCTGTGGCAACCGCCCAAACGAAAATGTCCTATGACTGGGGGGCCGCATTTTTGCGGGGTATCGGCTGCAACTGGTTGGTCTGTCTCGCCGTATGGATGTCTTTGGGGGCGCAAGATATTATTGGGAAAATTTTTGCTTGCTTCTTTCCTATCTTCACCTTTGTTCTCTGCGGATTTGAGCATAGTGTCGCCAATATGTTTTTTATTCCCACTGGAATTTTGGCGGCCCAGGGCTCTGTTGATATTTTGACTTTCGGGAACTTCTTCACGGCAAATTTGATTCCCGTTACCCTGGGGAATATTGTCGGCGGTGCCATTTTTGTCGGTATGTTCTATTATTTCACTTATCTTCATGCCGGCCGGAAGGCGGATAAAAGCAAGTCGGACAGCGCGGCGGCTTAAATGTGAAGATACCGCTTCAGTTTATTTCAATCGTTTCTTTTCTTGTACGTGATTGAGAAAAGTTATGTCCTTCCATTTCCATTCTTGTTTAGAGGAGGAAATTTTTATGAAAACTTTATCAAGTGAAACGATTCAAGAAATTCAAAGCTTGGCAGCGATCTATAAAGAATCCAAAGAACGCCTGATGGAGGTTCTTTTGGAAATGCAGTCGTTGACGAATAACAGCTTTTCTAGAGAGACCATTGAAGTCGTCAGCAATTTTACCGGTATTCCGGAATCAAAACTTTATGATTATATTACTTTTTATTCCCGGTTTTCCACGGAAAACCGGGGAAAATATATTATACGCATGTGCAAAAGCGCCCCGTGTCATATTTGCGGCGCAAGAGACGTGGCCCAGGCGATTTGTGACTTTTTGGAAGTAGAACCCGGTGATACCACCGACGACGGGCTATTTACCGTAGAATTTTGCGAATGTATCGGTCTTTGTGAATCATCTCCCTCTGTGATGATTAATGATAAGACTTACAGCAACTTAACACCGGATAAAATTAGAGAAATTCTTTCCCAGTATCAGCAGGGGGTGGTATGATGGAGGAAACCCGAATCCTTTTGCGCAATGTCGGCAATATGGATCCCGTTTCTGTGGAAGATTTTCGGGCAAACGGAGGGTTCCAGGGGTTGGAAAATGCCCTGTCCATGCCAGCCCAAGAGGTGATAGATGTTATCATTGCCTCGGGGTTACTCGGCCGCGGCGGTGCCGGTTTTCCCGTGGGGCTTAAATGGCGTACCGTCCGCGATATGCTGGCAAAGCAGAAATTTATTATTTGCAATGCTGACGAAGGGGAACCTGCTACCAATAAAGATCGCATTTTAATGCGTGGGGACCCGCTGAGCCTGATCGAAAGTATGGTTATTGCCGGCTACGCTGTCGGTGCCAGTCAAGGATTCATTTATCTGCGAGCGGAGTATCCCTATCTGTTTCCCGTGTTGCGCCAAGCCATGGAAAATGCGCGTCAGGCAGGATATTTGGGAAAAAATATTTTAGGTAGCGGTGTGGATTTCGAGATCGCTTTGGTCTCCGGCGGCGGAGCTTATGTCTGCGGGGAAGAAACGGCGCTGATTGAGTCCATTGAGGGAAAACGGGGAGAATCTCGGTTTCGGCCGCCGTATCCCGGTGTTTGTGGATTGTATGATTGCCCCACGGTGATCAATAATGTGGAGACGCTGGCAAACATTTCCGTGATCTTAAAAGAAGGAGCGCAATGGTTCCGCTCCATTGGTGCCGAGGATTCGCCGGGAACAAAACTTTTTACGCTTTGCGGCAATTTGAACCGTCGCGGTATTTTTGAATTTCCCATGGGGATTTCTTTGCGAGATTTGATTTATGACGTTGGCGATGGCGTCTGCGGCGGGGAACTTCTTGCCGTACAGTTAGGCGGCGGCAGCGGACCTATTATCAGTGCCTCTCAAATTGATATTGCCATGGAGCTTGACAGGATCGGTCCCCATGGAGTTTCTTGGGGTGCCGGCGGCGTTATGGTCATTAATGATAGTCACGATATCCTCGATATTGTGGAAAATACTTTAGAATTTTTTGCCGACGAAAGTTGCGGCAAATGCACGCCGTGCCGAGAGGGTACTATTCAGCTGCTGCGATTGATTCGCAAAATCAAAAGCGGCGTCGGGCGTATGTGTGACTTGGAAAATTTGGAAGAATTGGCAGAAGTGATGATGGATACTTCCCTTTGTGGTTTGGGGCAGATGTCTCCGGTTCCTTTGCTTTCAGCGCTTAAAAACTTTAATGAAGAGTTTATCAGCATTTTGGAAGGGGGAGACGTCCTATGGTAACAGTGACAATCGATGGTCAAACCGTAGAAGTGGAAGCCAACGCCACATTGCTGGATGCTGCTATGGCAGCAGGTATCAAAATCCCAACACTCTGCTATCATCCGGATCAAAAAGTAAAGGCCAACTGTCGAATTTGCGTTGTGGAGGTAGAAGGATTACGCGTTTTGGCCCCGGCCTGTTCTACACCGGTAAGCGACGGCATGGTGGTAAAAACTACCTCCAAACGGGTTCGCAGGGCAAGAAAAAATATTTTGGAATTGATTTTTGCTCACCATTCAAAGGATTGTTTGCAATGTGATAAAAACGGTACCTGTGAATTGCAGGCCATTGCCCAGGATTTGCAGTTCGATTATAACGTACGTTATCCGGTGGAAATCAAAGGAAATGGCGAAAAAGATTTTTCCTCTCCATCCATTACCAGGGATGTTTCAAAATGTATTGATTGTAATCGCTGCTTTTCCGTCTGTAACGATGTGCAGACCGTCTGTGCCTTGTCTCGCTCGAAACGCGGGTATCAAACCTTAGTCGGTCCTGCCTTTGGAAAACAGTTGGCAGAAACAGTCTGCATTAACTGTGGCCAATGTGTACAGGCTTGCCCTGTTGGGGCTTTGACCGTTCATGACGACCGCGATGTAATTTGGGAAATGCTTGACAGTCCCAAGGAAGTGGTGGCTCAAGTTGCCCCGGCAGTGCGGATTACATTAGCTGAGGCCTTGGGAGAAGATCCTGGTGTTGTTAGTACCGGGCGTTTGGTTACGGCAATGAAACGTTTGGGGTTTGATCGAGTATTTGATACGGACTTCAGCGCTGACTTGACCATTATGGAAGAGGGAACGGAGCTTCTCGGGCGTTTGGAGTCTCAGGAGGTCTTGCCTATGATTACCTCCTGTAGTCCCGGGTGGATTAAGTTTTGTGAAGCTTTTTATCCGGAATGTCTTCCTAATCTTTCTTCCTGTAAATCACCACAGGGAATGTTTGGCGCCGTGATTAAAACATATTACGCTGAGAAGGCGGGGAAACGTCCTCAAGACATCTGCAGCGTTTCTATTATGCCTTGTACTGCCAAAAAATTTGAGGCCAAGCGGCCAGAATTGGGGCGCGATGGGTATCAGGACATTGACGCAGTGCTTACCGTTCAGGAATTGGCAAAGATGATTCGATATGCGGGAATCGATTTTACAAAATTGCCGGAAAGCAACTTTGATGCTCCTTTTGGCACAGGGTCCGGTGCCGGCGAAATCTTTGGCGCTACCGGTGGTGTGATGGAAGCAGCGCTTCGCACTGTTTACGAAATCGTAACCAAGGAAACTCTGGAAAATATTAATTTTAAAGCAGTCCGTGGTTTTGAAGGTGTCAAAGAAGCGGAAGTAAAAATAGGGGACACCATTGTCAAAGTTGCCGTTGCCCACGGCCTTGGCAATGCCCGGAAAATCATGGAGGATGTGAAAACCGGAAAATCTCCGTATCATTTTATTGAAATCATGGCCTGTCCCGGTGGCTGTATCGGTGGCGGAGGAAATCCCATCAAAGATTGGCGCAAGATGGCAAAACGTATGGACGCGGTTTACGCAACAGACCAAAATTTGCCAATCCGAAAATCCCATGAAAATCCCATCATCCATATGGTGTATCGAGAATTTTTCGGTAAACCGAACAGTCATAAATGTCACGAACTGCTTCATACCGTGTATACGGATCGAAGTGATATTGTAAAATAAGATGCTTTTGGGGATAAGGAGCGTCTTGCCATATAACTAAATTGGGTAGGGGAATCCGTGTTGCCTTTGGCAACACGGATTCTCCGTATATTGTGAAAACTATGGAAGTATTGGAAGAGACAAGCAAGAACACCGCATTTCTTAATAGTAATTATTAGGAGGTGTTTTTTATGTCTCATCGCAATTTTGTCCTGGTCGATGTAATGCCGAGTATCCACATGGAAGAACATGATACGTTCTTTTTCTCGTTTCAAATTGCCTTAGTGAAAGCTTGCGCTAACCGCGGACTCCTTACCTCGGAGGAAACGGCTCTTTGTATGGACGCGCTGGAAGAGAAGCGGCTGAGAAAGCCAAAGGGGAGCCTATGATCCTTCCGGAACACCAAAAACAAGTAGCCGCTTATTGTCGTGTTTCTACTGATCATAGTGATCAAGCGAACTCCCTGGAAAGCCAAATGCGTTTTTTCCGACAGTATATTGACGGAAAACCAGATTGGAATCTATATCGCGTTTTTGCTGACGAGGGAATTACCGGCACCAGTACCAAAAAACGCCATGCATTTCATCAAATGATTGAAGATGCAATGCAAGGAAAGTTTCAGCTGATTCTCACTAAGGAAATTTCCCGTTTTGCCCGCAATACTTTGGACAGCATCTATTATACGAGGGAATTGAAAAAATATGGAGTGGCGGTATGTTTTCTCAATGATAATATCAATACCATGGATCCTGACGCGGAACTCCGACTGACTATCATGTCATCCATTGCCCAAGAGGAAAGCCGTAGAACCTCAGAACGAGTAAAATGGGGCCAGAAACGCCGTATGGAACAAGGGATTGTTTTTGGCCGCGATATGCTGGGATATGACGTTCGCAACGGCAAAATGTTTGTCAATGAAAAAGGTGCGGAAATTGTGCGCTTTATCTTTTCTCAATTGATTCATGAGGGGAAAGGGGCTCACAGCATTGCACGGGAATTGGAGGCAAGGGAAATTGAAACGCCTACCGGGAAACGAAAATGGTCCGATTCTGTCATTTTGCGAATCTTGCGTAATGAAAAATACTGTGGCGATTTGATTCAAAAAAAGACCATTACTCCGGACTATTTATCCCATGCCAAAAAATACAATCACGGTGAAGAAGCCTTTGTGATCCTAAGAGATCATCATGAGCCTATTATTGACCGCACCACTTTTGAGCAGGCCAAGGAAATTTTGGAGGGTCGTTCTGCGAGACAGAAAAATCATAATAAATACAGCAGCCGTCATTGTTTCTCCGGTAAAATCAAATGCGGCCGTTGTGGCGCCAATTATGTGGCGCGTTTTAAACTGAGGAAGGATCATAGCCGATACGGATCCTGGTGTTGTTCTGAGGCCAAGGCCAATGGCAGACCGGATCAGAACAACAGTAAAGGATGCTTTGCTATGAGTATCCGGGATGACGACGCATTTCATCTCATGGCATTGACGCTCCAACATCTTGCCATAGATACAAAGAGATGTGTTACCGCTCTTTTTACAGTCGTGTCCGCGATATTGGAACAAAAGTCAAAAATTTCCGAGTCCCAAAGGGAGCGGAATATAAAAAAGAAAGAACGCCTTTTGGAGCTATATTTGAATGAAGAGATCACCGAAGATGAATTCCGCACAGCGCGACGAAAATTTGAAAAAAATTTGCCAACTTGTGGTAATGCGTCGGAAGCCTTTGCAACACAGGAGCGTTTGAAACAACTTAGGAGTACTGCAGAAGCCATTGCTTTTGGCGGACTCTGCGACGAAACGTTTTATCGGGAAATTTTAGATCATATGGTCGTAACCGATCGGGAACATATTTCCCTATTCCTTAAGAATCTGCCTTTGGAAATGCATTATGCAATTTTAAACGAATAACACCGCAATTTAGAGGAGCCTTTTTTATGCTTCTCTACCAATATCGGTCAGAGCGCCTTTCACCGTATTGTAGGGGATGCTGTACCTTTGATTCAGATATCGCATCGAAGCCCCCAGTTCGCCATCGGGGCCACCCAACTGGGTCATGATAATTTGGGCATACATGGGGTTGGGATTTTTGATTTTTACGGGATACTGTAGTCGTTTTTCATAGATCCACATAAATCCTTAAACCTCCTTTTCATATTCCCAGGGCCAAGGGCCGTCGATCCAGTCCCAGCAATGAGAAGAGCGAGACGCGGCGGAGGTCAGAGGACCATATTTTTGTTCATATTCCATCCTCAATGCTCTGGCTGTCTTTTCATAATGATTGCGGTATTCCAATGCTTCGCTGTGGAACGGGTGGGTGTCCAGGAATAAAGTGATCTCCCAAGCGGCAAAGGAGATTTTACCCAGTTCCTGTAAGAGCATTTGGCGTTCACTCATTTTTCATCCCTCCCCACCCAGGGAAAATCAAGATCTTGGAAAATTGTGCCCAAGGGATATCCCTGTTCCGGCGTATATAAGTTTTTGAATTTTTGCATCGGTACATAGGCCATGGCCAAAGGCCCGCTGACCTTGATCCGAGGAAAACGGTAGGGATCATAATCGTTATAAGTTTCCATCGTTTGCTCCTTTTCTGTTAAGATCATGCTGTAATATATGCAAAGCTGCCGAAAAATGTTAAATTGTAAAATTTTTTCATAATTTGCGAGAATATTACGGAAAATACCAGCATAAAATTGGTAAGTTTGATATGACTCATATGTTTTGCGCAAAGGATCATAAGTCGTAAATGACTTGACTCTGCTATGATAGGGGTATATAATGGAACTATGAAAAGTGAGGTTCCTAAATATGTCATTACGAAGTGATTTGCATTCCCATTCCAGTGAGTTCTCCGGCGATGCATCTTCCACCATGGAAGAAATGATTCTTGCGGCTATCGAAGGCGGTTTGGAACGGATTTGTATTACGGATCATGTGGATTATGATCCTAATTATGACGATTCTATTCCTTTTGACGCAGAACGTTACACCCGAGCCATTGAAACCATGCGGGAACGGTACGGCGATCAAATAGAAATTCTAAAAGGGGTTGAAGTGGGCGAGGCCCATCGTTATCCCAAAGAATATGAGGAATTGTTAAAGGGCGATTATGATATGATTATCGCCAGTATTCACTATATTAATTTACCCATGGGGATTCACTGGACCGCTAATGAAGGAAAAGCAATTTTTACTTTTGCAGTGGATCGCATCTACCGCCGATATTATGAAGAGCTGAAAGCTCTAGTAGAACTGGGAGGTTTTGATGTTCTTGGACATTTTGATCATCCCAGACGCTATTTGTTGCGGCTTGACCATGAAGATGAGTTGATCGAAGAAATCATTGGTATGTTGGTAGAAAAAGGAATTGTTCCCGAAATCAATACGTCACCGTTGCGGAAGGGGGTTCCCGAAACAGCGCCGGGAAAACGGATTCTTGATATGTACCGAAAGGCCGGTGGTAAGCGTGTTACCGTAGGCGCCGATGCCCATAATACCAAAGATCTTGCTTATGGTTTTGATACGGCCTTGCAAATGGCAGAGGGGTTTACGTTGGGATATTTTAGAAAACGTAAATTTATTCCCCTTCGTTGATTGCGTTGGAGAGGAGGCATTTTTCTTGGAAAAAGATAAGAAACTTCACAAAGAGGATGAGCGGGAGCGGAAGAACGAATGTCCCCTGGACTATGAAACGCTGAAAATGATCGTGGATAATTCTTACGATGAAATCTATGTGACAGACCCTGATGGGAAGGTCATTTATGTTAATAATGCTTGTGAACGCTATTATGGTGCTCGCGCGGAAGATGTAATTGGGCGAACCCGCGATGAAATTAGCGCGAAAAAGTATTGGACACCTCGGATCAGCCCGATTGCCATGGATAAAAAAACATCCATTACTTTGGAGCAAAAAACGTGTCTTGGAAAGACTTTATTGACAACGGCAACGCCGGTTTACGGCGATGACGGTAAGATCATCATGATTATTGAAAACGCCCGGGATATTACGGAATCCAAAGGGATTAGTCATGAGTTGGAAGTCAGCCGCAGGAAGTTGGAGAAATATAAGCTGGAAGTGGAAGAACTCCGTAAAAAAGATATGGATAATGAATTTGTCTATAAAAGCAAAAGTATGACAAATCTTATGACTTTGGCTAGTCGTGTCGCCGGCATTAATTCTACTGTTTTGATCCAGGGGGAAAGCGGTACAGGGAAAAGTGTTATCGCCAAATATATTCATAAGCATAGTGCCCAAAAAGACGGTCCCTTTGTCGCGGTAAACTGCGCAGCTCTTCCGGCAGAGTTGATGGAATCGGAACTTTTTGGTTATTCTGCTGGCTCTTTTACCGGGGCCAGTAATAAAGGGCGGATTGGACTTTTTGAATTGGCCAACGAGGGGACCCTTTTCCTTGACGAAATTGCTGAAATTCCTTTGCATCTTCAGCCTAAGTTACTCCATGCCCTTCAAGAAAAGGTATATTATTCCGTGGGCGGTCGTAAGGAAAAGAAAGTAAATTGTCGTATTTTAGCAGCGACAAATAAGGACCTCCAGGATATGGTTATGAAACAAAAGTTTCGTGACGACTTGTATTATCGCTTGAATGTATTTGAAATTAAGATTCCTCCGGTGCGGGAGCGAACCGAAGATATTGTGCCTTTGGTGCATCATTTGATCAATCGTTACAATGAGCGATACGATTTGCATCGTCAAATATCAACTCGTGCTATGGAGGTTCTCTTGAAATATCCGTGGCCCGGGAATGTTCGTGAAATGGAAAATACTTTGGAGCGTTTGGTTGTTATGGCGCCGGAAGACCTCATTGATGTCAATCATCTGCCGGATTCCCTTCGTTATCAGTCTGTTACGGAAATATTTCCTTTCCTGAGTAAAGGTTCTCTTGATGAGGCGCTGGAAGAGGTGGAGCGAAAAATTATTACCGAAGCCTATGAACAATGTGGCAGTTCTTATGAAGTGGCCAGGAAATTGAAAATGAGTCAAAGCAAGGCCAGTCGGTTAATTCGGAAATATTGTGGGAGCAGTCGCGGTAATCACAATCATAAAACGCAACAAACTTCATAACTCGAAAGCAATGAACGGTAGAAAACGTTTTATGAAAATAGTTTTCTGTCGTTTTCTTTATGTATTTCAAAATGTAATTCAAAAATGGGTTAATCGGATGACATTTATGAAAAAAATGAGGCGATATAGAAAACAGAAGGAATAGATAAGTCATTTTGGACTTATTAATTTTGAAATATTGCGAAAGGCATAGAGAAATTTTGTTGTAAAATATAAATTTTAGGTGTATAATAGAAAAAAAGGATTTTTCTTTCAGAATTTTCCTTTGGTATGAATCTTGCATTATAATAAAGCATCAAAGATCAAATTAAGTTATGGAGGTGTTACTTTTGGCTAGAGGTTTACGCGCAAACGCAAATGTCATGACTTCCCTTGGGTTGAATATGTTCACCGATGATGAACTTTGGGAAGTCCATCTGGCAACACTGGATGTACTTTGGAATGTTGGTGTAAAAGTTGAAAGTAAAGAAGCGAGAGAAATTTTTGCAGGAATCGGTTGTACCGTTGATGAGGATTCTCATATCGTTAAAATCCCTGCTTTCCTCGTAGAAGATGCAATTAACAGCACTCCCCCCAATTATCGCGCTTACGCCAGAGATCCTAAAAACGACTGGTATTGCGAATCCGGGAGAACCGGTTTTGTTAATTTCGGGGAAGCAGTTAACGTGATTGACCCCTACACCAGAGAGCGTAGAGCTCCGAACATGGATGACCTTTGGAATTCCGTTACCATGATTGATAACTTGGATTCCATTATCCTCTTTGAAAGAAATATCGTTCCTGCGGAAGTCAATCCCCATGTTGGTCAGTTGTATGTTTTAGAAGCATTCCTGAACAACAGCACCAAACCTGCATATATTGGTATGCATGACCCCCAAAACGTAAAATATGCCATTAAGATGGGCGGTCTCGTTGCCGGCGGAGAAGATAAATTCAGAGAAAGACCTTGGTTCGGTACTTCCACTGACCCCATTAGCCCCTTGGTTCAATCTGCGGGCGCTACTGATTCCCTGATTCTTGCGATCAAGCAAGGTCTCCCCGTAAAGATTAATCCTATGGGCCTTGCTGGTGGTACCACTTGTGTTCATTTGGCAGCTACCATGGTAACACACAATGCTGAAGTTTTGAGCATGTTCGTTCTTGGTCAGGCTCTCCAAAAAGGCGTTCCCATGGTTTACGGTTCGTCCACTGCGATGATGGATCTCAGAACCACCGTTTCTTGCGTCGGTTCCCCTGAATTGGCCTTGATCAGTGCCTTTGTCGCCAAATTGGCTCAATTCTACAAAGTTCCCAGCTGGGTCGCAGGCGGTTAGTGCGACAGCAAATGCGTTGATGCCCAAGCTGCCCATGAAGCAACTTTGACCGCTATCTTGCCCGCATTGGCAGGTGCCAATATGATCTATGGTATCGGTATGTTGGAAAATGGTATTACTTGGGACTATGCACAGCTCGTTATGGAAGACGAATTTATGAAGATGATCTTGAAGACTTGCGAAGGCGTTCTCGTAGACGACGAACATCTGGCAGTCGACGTCATCAACGAAGTCGGCCCCGGCGGCGAATTCATCAGCCATATGCATACTTTCCAGAACTTCAAGCATCTTTCCCAGCCTGATGCAAAAATCATCGATAGAAATAACTTCGATGGTTGGATGGCTCAAGGCGGTAAAGATATCGTAGAACGTTCTTACGAAAGAGCGATTGAAATGATCGAAAACGGCAAACCTAAAATGCCGTTGCCGGAAGATACCAAAAAAGCACTCCATGCATTGCTTGAAGAAGCGGAAGCCGATAAGAACGAAGAGTTGGCTCGCAGAAGATAAGCGAATCCATGTAATGTAACGAAATAATGAAAGCCTCGCGACAGACTCCTCAGGGTAGGAGAACGTTGCGAGGCTTTCTTTTTGTGTTGTGGGGCAAGTATATCTGTCGCGGCGATCTGCCGACCTTTCCTTCTCGCGGCTGCCGGTTGGGGCGCTTCCGTATCCCAGGGCAATGGGAGTCCTTTCATGTTCACCCCAATAAGGCAAAAAAAGGCCCCGTCTTTGTTGCAAAGACGGGGCAAGTGAGGATGAGTTGGGTTACTCGCTGATTGCATGTTAAGGAGTGAAGCACAATTTCAGCTTCTGCCCAGAGATATATTGAATACTGGAACGGCCGCATAAGGGGGATACTCTAATCATTCGGATCCGTTCCGGCATCAAACAAAGGGAAAGTCTTTTCGCATTATTAAGCGAAATCTTTTTAGACATTTTATTCGGCTTCTGCCATCATTGCAACATAGCG
>CAJFVQ010000012.1 GCA_904420535.1 Candidatus Cryptoclostridium obscurum | reverse complement strand
GAATAATCGTCAAGTCCTATTTTATTATAGCCGTCTTAATGAGTAAGGACAATATAATTTGAATCAATGGAATAGTGGGCGGCTGCCCATCAAATTCTTGTGTTACTTTATGGCACATGCGTAGTTTTTCAGGAAATCAAAAAGCGTCTTTGCAATGCAAAGACGCTCTGTTCTGCCGCGGTTTCCTATCTCAATAGGAAACGCCGTATTTTTGAAATAATTCGTCGGTATAGGCTCCTTCGATATAGGCGACTGCGTCATCGCCTTCATACTCCTCGGAGACCATCGATACCAGGGCGATGGCAGTAAGATATTTCCTCACATCTTCCGTCACGGAACTCCAATAATCCTCCTCGGAAAGGTCATGACGCCGGAGATAAGCCGTCAGCTCCCTGCGATATTGCGCCCCGGCATTTTCTCCCTGTTCACCCACTTGTTCGCCGGATTTTCTCGCATCGATCTCCGCCTCTACCATCTCATCGGAAATCTGGATTCCTTGAGCTTGTCCCTCACGATAAAAAACTTCCAATTCCATAATTTTTCGTAAGTTTTCTTGCTCGCCATCGTCTCCCAAAACCTCGTTGGTCATGCGGAAATAGGCATCGCTATCATAAGTATTCGTTTCCCCTTCAATGGTAGCTTCGGCTTCTATGGGTGCCGCTGCCATTTGTGCTGTGGACACGTCTTCCGTCTTGGTTTGGGTGTCATCAGATTCAGGCCCTTGCTGAGAGCTGCAGGCGACGAAGGCAATGGCCAGCCATACCAGAAGGAATCCCGTCCATAGTTTTTTCATGGTCTTCATTACGCGACCCTCTCTTAAAAACAGAAAAGATTAAAAAGCTGTTCGCTTTGGTTCACAGGGGTGTAGCGGAATCCTTTGGCTTCCATGCGCTGGATCAAAGGTTCGTAATCTTTGGGATCGGAAAGTTCCACCCCCAGCAGGGAGGGACCATTTTCTTTGTCGTTGCTTTTTGAGTAATTGAAGCGAATAATATCGTCGTTGGGACCCAAAACATCGGTAAGAAATTCTCTGAGGGCACCGGGACGCTGTGGGAAGTTGATGATAAAATAATGTTGTAATCCTTCATAAAGAAGGGAGCGTTCTTTAATCTCTTGCATGCGGGCGATATCATTGTTGCCGCCGCTGATGATGCAGGCAACTTTCTTTCCTTTGATTTCATCTTTATAAAAGTCCAGGGCGGCAATGGTCAACGCCCCGGCGGGTTCCGTCACAATGGCGCTGTTATTGTATAGCTCCAAAATAGTAGTGCAAATTTTCCCTTCGGGAACGACCACGATGTCGTCAAGAACTTCCTGGCAAATATCGTAAGTCAGCTCTCCGACGCGTTTGACCGCAGCGCCGTCGGCAAAGTGATCAATGGTATCCAACGCCACGACGCTGCCATGTTCCAAGGAGAAATTCATGTCTGCCGCGCCAGATGGTTCCACACCGATCACCTTGGTAGCAGGGCGAATATGCTTCACATAGGAACCGACTCCCGAAGCCAAACCGCCGCCGCCGATGGTAGCAAAGACAAAATCCATATGGCCAGCGTCATCATTCATAATCTCTAAACCGATGGTGCCTTGGCCTGCGATGACCAAAGGATCGTTAAAGGGATGGATAAAGGGCATATTCTCTTCTTCCGACAATTTGGTGGCAGCTTCGTTGGAATCGTCGAAGGTATCGCCCACCAGAATAATATCTACAAATTCTCCACCAAATCGCGCAACTTGAGAGACTTTTTGTTTTGGCGTAGTCACCGGCATAAAAATTTTGCCGTGGCAGCCCATGGCTTTGCAGGAATAGGCGACCCCTTGGGCATGATTACCGGCGCTGGCGCAGACAACGCCGCGGCTCCGTTCTTCTTCACTTAATTGGCACATTTTATTATAAGCGCCGCGAATTTTAAAAGAACGTACGGTTTGTAAATCTTCCCGCTTTAAATAAACTTGGCATTGATATCGTTCGGAAAGAACAGAATTTAACTCCAGGGGATGATTTTTGACAATCCCCTTTAAATCATGGCCCGCTCTTAATATATCTTCCAATGGTATTTTACTCATCGATGGATCCTCCTGAATCTCTTACGAATTTGTCAATCATATATACTTCTGGAAAGAACCGTCGTTTCCTTCAAGATTTTGTAAAAATATTATAGAAATGCGGAAGATATTTTTCTACAATCCATCGTGATATAGAAAGGGAACCAAGAATCAACGTTGTAATCTGCCATCCCAAAAAACAGAGAGCCCCACTCCTACCCTTTGTAATACGACAGTAATAGGTGATTCTCTCGGCTAGCCCCAAAGTCGTCAGAATATTATAAACTTTCAACCAGATAACGCAAAATTTTTGTTTGGTACTTTACGGCGGCAAAACAATCAGTTATAATAAAAACAATATACTTTTTTACCATTGCTCGGTAAAGAAGCTTTCTTTTCAGCGATGGTTGATGAAAAAATGGTATCGAAGGGGAGGAATGAATGATGATATTAACAGGAGCTGAAATTCTTACAGAAGTCCTGATCGAACAAGGCGTGGATACCATTTTCGGGTACCCCGGCGGTGCAGTTCTCAATATCTACGATACGCTGTACAAAAACCAGGACCGGATCACCCATATTCTCACCGCCCATGAGCAGGGCGCCTCTCACGCAGCCGACGGCTACGCCAGAGCCACGGGAAAAACCGGCGTTGTCCTGGCCACCAGCGGGCCCGGCGCCACGAACCTTGTCACAGGCATTGCCACCGCTTATATGGACAGCATTCCCATGGTAGCCATTACGGGAAACGTGGGCACCAGCCTTTTAGGGCGCGACTCGTTCCAGGAGATCTACATTACCGGCATTACCATGCCCATTACGAAACATAATTTCCTAGTCAATAAAGTGGAAGACCTGGCGGATATCATTCGGGACGCCTTTCGTATTGCCAACACCGGTCGCAAAGGCCCCGTTTTAATCGATATTCCCAAGGACGTCACTGCCAATAAATGCGAATTTGAATCGAAGAAGCCCATTCAGGTCATTCAGCGTTATCAAAAAGATATGAAGGCCATGAAGACGGCGGCAGATATGATTAACCAGGCCCAGCGCCCCGTAATCTATTACGGTGGCGGCGTAGGTCTCAGTAACGCCGAAGCGGAACTCAATGAGTTGGTGGACAAGGCAGGCATTCCCGCCACTTATACCGTAATGGCCGCCGGTGCTTTGAGTGATGATAAAGAACTCAACATCGGCCTCATCGGGATGCATGGGACCCGCACGTCCAATCATGTGATCAATAAAGCCGATCTCGTAGTGGCCATCGGCGCACGGTTCAGCGACCGCGTAGCGCTGAATCCCAAACGATTCGCCAGCGAAGCAAAAATTATTCAAATCGATATCGACGTCAGCGAGGTCAATAAAAACGTTCTGGTTGACGCGTATCTCGTCGGCGACGTCAAACAGGTTTTGACCGACCTGATTCCCATGGTGGAAGAAAAGCAACATCCCGAATGGGTCGAACAGATCAAAGAATGGCAGCGCCACGACTACCATCCCAAAGACAGTGAAGAAAAACTCCGTCCTCACCAGGTGATGCATACGATCAGCGAGATGTGCGGGGAAGACACCGTCTACGTCACCGACGTGGGACAGCATCAGATGTGGGCCGCTCAATTTCTGCACCATGTTCATCCCAGATCATTCCTCACCAGCGGCGGTCTGGGGACCATGGGCTATGGTTACGGTGCCGCCATCGGCGCTCAAATGGCAGTGAAGGACACCGGCAAACAGGTGGTCCATATCACTGGCGACGGATCCTTCCACATGAACCTCAACGAAGCCTGTACCGCTGTCAGCTACAATCTGCCCATTATCACCGTGATCATGAACAATTCCGTTCTCGGTATGGTACGTCAATGGCAAACTGCCTTCTACGAAAAACGCTACTCCCATACGGACCCGGAACGAAAAACGGATTTCGTAAAACTCGGTGAAGCCTTCGGCCTTACGGCTTACCGCGCCACCAATCCTGCGGAATTCAAAGAGGCCCTGAAAAAGGCGTTAAACGCCAAGGGTCCCGTTTGGATCGAATGCATCATTGAAAAAGATGAAAAAGTGTTGCCGATGATTCCTGCCGGCGGCACCATCGAAGATATTATCATGGATTAAAGGAGGAGGATGAATATGCAAAAGAAAGTCGTTAGCGTATTGGTAGATAACCAACCGGGGGTTCTCACCAGAGTCACCAGCCTCTTTGGCCGCCGCGGCTACAACATCGCCTCCTTAACGGTATCCACCACCAACAATCCCGATATTTCCCGCATTACTTTGGTCATTGAAGGAAATGAACATATGCTGGATCAAATGATCTTCCAGACCTCCAAATTAGAAGTAGTTCAAGATATCTTCACTCTGGATTACGACCATAGCGTCGTACGGGAACTGCTCATGGTGAAAGTCGTGGCCGATGAATCCAACCGCGGCGCCTTAACGGAGATCGCCAATGTATACAAAGCCAAAATCATCGATCTTTCCATCGGTTCTATGATTATGGAGCTGACCGGGGAGCCCAACAAATTGGACGGATTCCTGTCAATCCTCAGCGAATATACGATCTTGGAAGTTTGCCGCACCGGGATCACCGCTTTATCCCGAGGGGCAATGTAAGCATCTCACATTCAAAAAAGAAAAAGCCCGACAAAGAAGATTATTGTCGGGCTTTGTTGTATTGGAAAAGGCGGAAATCCTTTTGAACCCTTTGCAAAGCAGTCAAGAGTTCTCTGCCATCATCAACTTGATCACCTTGCATCAAACAGCCTGCCGGAACTTGGACCGACAGGCTGTGATATATTCCGGCGATGACTCGATCATGAGATCTTTTCGATCTCTTTGATTCTTTTGATCCTTTCAATCATTCGGAAATGATCGTATTTTTATCCTTGACCACGACGTCGTGGGCGCCGCCTTCCACAATGCTGACAGAGGATACCAAAGTCAACTTGGCCTTTTTCTGCAATTCGGGAATGCTCAAAGCACCGCAGTTGCACATGGTAGAACGGATCTTACTCAATGTGATTCCCACATTGTCATGGAGACTGCCGGCATAGGGCACATAGGAATCGACACCTTCTTCAAAGGAGAGTTTGGCATCGCCGCCCAAATCATAACGCTGCCAGTTGCGAGCACGGGCGGAACCTTCCCCCCAATATTCCTTCATATAATTACCGTTAACAATCACTTTGTTGGTGGGGCTTTCATCAAAACGGGAGAAATAGCGGCCCAGCATACAGAAATCACAACCCATAGCAAGAGCCAAGGTGATATGATAGTCATGGACGATGCCGCCGTCGGAGCAGATGGGAACATAAACGCCGGTTTCTTTAAAATATTCGTCTCTGGCTTTGGCAACGTCGATAACAGCGGTGGCTTGTCCGCGGCCAATGCCCTTGGCTTCTCTGGTAATACAGATGGAACCGCCGCCAATCCCGATTTTAATGAAATCAGCACCGGCCTCGGCCAGGAAGCGGAAACCATCAGCATCGACGACATTTCCCGCGCCGACTTTCACACTGTCGCCGTAATGCTTGCGGATCCAGTCAATGGTAAGCTTCTGCCATTCAGAGAACCCTTCGGAAGAATCGATACAAAGAACGTCGGCGCCGGCCTCCACCAAAGCGGGAACACGCTGAGCGTAATCTCGGGTATTGATCCCGGCCCCCACCACATAGCGCTTGTGACTATCCAACAATTCATTGGGATTTTCCTTGTGGGAATCGTAGTCCTTGCGGAAAACAAAAGCCACCATTCTCTGGTTTTCGTCGAGGATGGGAAGGGCGTTAAGCTTATGATCCCAAATAATGTCATTGGCCTCTTTCAGACTGATTCCTTCTTTGGCATAGATAACTTTTTCAATGGGGGTCATAAATTCTTTGACTTTCACGGTTTTTTCCATGCGGCTGACGCGGTAATCGCGGCTGGTAACAATGCCGATCATTTTGCCGTTGGCGGTGCCGTCTTCGGTCACAGCCACAGTGGAATGACCTGTTTTTTCTTTTAATGCCAAAATATCAGCAAGGGTTTCTTCAGGACCGATATTGGAATCGCTGGAGACAAACCCCGCCTTATGATTCTTGACACGTCGCACCATATCTGCCTGCTGTTCCACGGTTTGGGAACCGTATAGAAAAGAAATACCTCCTTCTTTCGCCAGGGCAATAGCCATTTTGTCATCGGAAACCGACTGCATAATGGCGGAAATCAGGGGAATATTCATGGAAATCGCAGGTTCTTCCCCTTTTTTGAATTTCACAAGGGGCGTTTTTAACGACACGTTGGCGGGAATACATTGGGAAGAGGAGTAACCGGGAACCAACAAATATTCACTGAAGGTATGGGAAGGCTCATCATAATAAAATGCCATGTTCGTTTCACTCCTATTTTTTTTATTTATCCGTATATATTATATTTATTATACAAAAAAAGCAAGGCCTTGCAAAGGATTTTTCCAAATTTTTTATGGTTTCCATAAAAAATTTCTCAATACGTAATTGTTTTTCTGTTTCAGTGATCCAAACCCATATTCACTTCATGATGAATCGCTAATCCATGGTTTTATCATTTAGATTTTACATGAAAATTCCAGACAATATTTGCAAGCATTGCCAATACATGTTACAATAATCCCGGTGCGGCCGCTATCACATCATATAAAATAGAGCGGCCAAAAGGAGGATATTACTATGAAGAAAAAGTTACTGATCCTATGCCTTGTCGTTGCCACGGTCTTGGCATTCGGATCCATGGGTGCACTCGCCGCAGACTTAAGCGATGCCGCTAAGGTTGACACTGTAATCCAAGCCGACCCCAGCAACATCACAGAAATTGAAATCAGCGCAGATTGCAAGTACGCCATTGAAAACGGCACCATGGTCGTTACCCATAATGGTGTTGATGTGCAAGGCGTTTTTACCGCCACCTTTACCGACGATGAAATGAACAAAGTGTTAGAAGCCGCTGCCGCCAATGATGTGGACGTTGTAGCGTTTATGACCAATGCATATAGTCAACAACCCGCTGAAGCCATCTCCATCTCCAAGGCTTCCATGGAAAAATTAGCCGCTTTGGAAGAGAGCGACGGCGTCATGGTATGCAGTGCCATGATGGGCGGCACCTATCTTTATTTCCATGAAGTACCTGTCTGCACCGGCGACAATTTTGTTATGGGAATCGGTTTAGGAGAAGAAACCCCCTATATCAATTTTGACGGCGCGGAAACTGTCAACGCTTACGCTGTTTTAGCCGGCGGCGGCGAGGATTTTAACGAAACCACGGTGATCGTGGAATACGTTGACGGAGTGGGATCCGTGTTGACCAAAACCGGGTACGACAGTGAATATGACATGATTGCTTTCCCCGTCACCGGTGATATTTCTTTCCTTGTCGACGATAACATCGTCACTTTCAACGACATTTCCGGCAAATGGTTTGAACCCTATGTAAACTTTGTTGCCGCCAGAGGCATCATGAATGGCATGGACCAAGACAGCTTCTCCCCTGACACGAATCTGACCCGCGCCATGATGGTGACTATGCTTTATCGTTTGGAAGGAGAACCCACAGTTTCCGCGACGGAATATCCCTTCACCGATGTTCCCGAAGCTTATAACTGGGCCAAAGACGCGATTCTCTGGGCTGCTCAGGAAGGAATTGCCAGAGGCATGACCGATACCACCTTTGAACCCGAAAGAAATTTAACCCGCGAACAGGCCGCAACCTTTATTTACAGATATTGCACCGATTATCTGGGTTACGACGAAACAACGACCATTGATCTTGCCGATTACTTTAAAGATGCCGCTCAAATCGGCACCTATGCTCAAGCAGCCATGACCTGGTGTGTAGAATACGGCATCATGGAAGGAATCGGGGACAACCAACTGGCTCCCCAGGGAACCTGCACCAGAGCACAGATGGCAACCATTTTCAGTCGTGTGATCAATGCTACCATCTAACCCATAAAAATAGTTTATCAAAATACCCATCGTTTTAGCGATGGGTATTTTTATTGTTATCTGAAAAGAAAGCCCTCGCTTATTGCAAGGGCTTTCCCAATAAAATACTGAAATAAGGTGTGATGAAAGAATGGCTCAGCGTTTCACTTCGGGAATGGGATTCTTGTCGAATTCATCCAAATGTTCGCAATGATTCCCCAAATAATACTTGGTTTCTTTGGAAATTACATTGGAAAGAAGTAAAACAGCGATGAGATTGGGAATTGCCATCAAAGCGTTTAAGGTATCGGCCATTTCGAACACAGCACCCAAAGACATGATGAAAGAACCGGCAACCAGGGCAATGACCCAGATGACGCGATAGGGAAGAATCCCTTTTTTGCCGAAAATATATTCAACGCCCCGTTCGCCGTAATAGGACCAGCCGAGAATGGTGGAAAATGCGAAGGTAATAATACCGACAGTGAGAATGATTGGGCCCACAACGGGAATATGGTTAAAAGCTGCGGTGGTCAATGCGCCGCCGTCGCCAATGGTATCAAAACCAATGTCGGGATTGGACAAAATGGTAGTGACGAGGACAAGGCCGGTCATGGCGCAGATGATTACGGTATCCCAGAATGTTCCGGTAGAGGAAACCAATGCCTGACGCACGGGGTTTCTCGTCTGTGCTGCCGAAGCAACGATGGGAGCGGAACCCATCCCCGATTCATTGGAGAAAAGGCCGCGAGCAACCCCATAACGCATGGCCATCATGATGGTGGCTCCAACGAAACCTCCCCCTGCCGCTTCCGGATTAAAGGCACACTTGCAAATGAGAACCACAGCGTCGAGGAGAAATGCGCGATTGATAATCAGGATGATGATACAACCCAGTACGTAGAAAATGGCCATAAAGGGAACTAAAATCGTGCAGCATTTGGCAATGGATTGCACGCCGCCGAGAATTACCACAGCAACTAGGACCGCGATGATAATCCCAATGAGCCAGCTGGGAACGCCGTAGTTAGTGTTGACAATTTCTATGATGGCTTTTTCTTGGACAAAGCAGCCAATGCCGAAAGCAGCCAAAGCTGTAAGCGCCGCAAAGATCATTCCGCCCCAGCGGCATTTTAAACCGCGTTCCAGAGCGTACATGGCGCCGCCGAGCATGGTTCCGTCACTGGTTTTGACCCGATATTTTACGGCGATCAAGGATTCGGAATACTTGGTGGCAATTCCGAAAACCCCAGTAAGCCACATCCAAAGCACCGCGCCGGGACCCCCCATGGCAATGGCGGTGCCTACGCCGACAATATTCCCGGTTCCCACTGTAGAAGCCAAAGCCGTTGCCAATGCTCCGAACTGGGAAACGTCACCGGCGCCGTCCTTATCTTTGGTGACGGATAATTTGATCCCCAAACCAACTTTCTTTTGAATAAAACCGGTGCGGAACGTCATGTAAATATGAGTTCCTACCAGTAGGATCAGCATGGGCCAACCCCAAAGGTACACGTTAAGAAAAGCAAAAAATGATTCCATAAATGTTTCTCCTTCAAAAAAAATCTGCATCTCTACGGATGGTATCTATGATTGATCTGTCCTTGTCGTTCCATTCCACCAAAATGGAAAACAAAAAAAGAGTAAAACCCTCATTTTACTCTTCGGAACAGAAAAATCCAAAACGGTTCTCCTTCCCTTTTTAAGGGAAGCGTGGAAGAACGTCTTCTGTTTTGATTTGCTCTCTGTCCTTTTGCCTGAGAGATTAACGCGAAACGCGCTTTGCCCCTTCGGCACCCGTTTTGTGGGCTTCTCCAGAGTTCCATCGGCTTGCAGTCCTCATCCTACGGACACCTGGGAGTGTTACCCCTTCGGTAAGGCGACGCCTGTTCTTCTGCAAGCTTCTTATGGTGCAATATAATCTTAAGTGAAATTATCATACTACAACTTGAAAAAAAATACAAGAACTTTTTATGAAAAAGTTGATCTCTTTTTTGATTTTGTAAAAGAAAACAATATTTTGTTAATGATTTCGGAAATATGGCCGAAATCGACGGTGTATTTCCCGGAGTTATGGTATAATTAACTTATTACATTGTAAAGAAGAGGAGGATAGAGAATGTTTCAAGATATCATCCCCCATGAGTTTCACAATGAATTTACAGAGCAGCCACCGTCGGCGGGGGACTACCTTCTTTGTTTTCAAGAGGAACGCCTTTTGGCTACTTTGGGGGAAGGCTGTTTGTCCTTCCCTCGTTTTGGGGAATTTTCCGAAATATCGGTCGAAAACTGCCGTTATTTATTTTCCGTTGATGATTGCCACTTTTACTGGTATGACGCGGCTTTGGTAGAAAAGGAGGGGTATGAATATTTGGGCCCACAAGCATTAAGGAACGCTTCTCCCGGTTGGCAGGCCTTTGCCGGCGCCGTGGGGCTTCATTTGGTGCGGTGGTATCGTCGGCGAAGGTTTTGTGGCCAATGTGGGAAAAAAATGGAGCATCATCATTTGGAGCGGGCCCTTTTTTGTCCTGCCTGCGGCAATGTGGAATATCCCTCCATTGCTCCGTCGGTGATCGTGGCGGTAACTCACGGCGACCGTTTGCTGTTGACAAAATATGCCGGGCGGCCTTATCGGCGCTATGCTCTGGTGGCGGGATATAGTGAGATTGGTGAAACCGTCGAAGCCACGGTGCATCGGGAAGTCATGGAAGAGGTGGGCCTGCGGGTAAAAAATCTGCGTTATTATAAAAGTCAGCCCTGGCCTTTTTCGGAGACGCTTTTGATGGGCTTCTTCGCTGAACTGGACGGGTCCGATGAAATTGTATTGGAGGAAAAAGAATTGGCCGAGGCTCGTTGGTTTCCAAGAAAAGAGATTCCTCCTCTTGACAATACCGTCTCCTTGACCAATGAAATGATTGAATTGTTTCGCCGTGGAGGTGCTTCTTTATCCGCCATTGGGAAAAAGGATTGACGGAAAATCTTCTTGGCAAATATAAAAACTCCGCGCTTTATCAACGCGGAGTTTTCAAGATAAATTATGATCATTTTTTAAAGAGATGATTTTGTATGGGTCACCCGGTCCCGTTCTTCCGCCCGTTTGGCATTGTTCCAATGTCTCATATCGCCAACGAGGTAACCTGTAATGCGGCGAATTCTCTGGAAGGGCTCCGCCGCCAATTCGTAACGAAGGTTGACATAATCTCCGTCCAAATCAATGCCTAAAGTTTTGATCTCTCGATCGGGATATTTTTCGCAGGCGTGGGCAATGTAGGCATCGATTTCGCGTTGTTCCAAGGTGCCGTTGGTGACTTCTACTTTCATAAAACCGTCTCCTTTTACGATTCTTCGATGTTTTTATTATACCTTATTTGAACAAAGAAAAAAATAAAGATTTTATACTTTTTTGATAAAGTTTTAATGAGATCGCCTTTTTCCCACGGTTGCGCAAAATGTCTGTTTGTGATAAATTATGCAATAAGCACCGGCTTGTCCAGCCGAAACAAAAAAAGATGAAAAGAAAGAAGCGAATTGCTATGGCCAAAAAAGAAAAAGATACAAAAACTAATGCCATGCGGTTTTTGGATACTCATAAAATTCCCTATGAACATCAATCTTATGACGCCGACGGTTTTACTGATGGTGTCCACGTGGCGGAGCGGCTGGGGATCGACCCAGGTATCACTTATAAGACCCTGGTGACTGTGGGAAAAAGTAAAAACTATTTTGTTTTCGTGATTCCCGTAGCGGCGGAACTGCACCTGAAAAAAGCAGCCAAATCCGTGGGTGAAAAATCCCTTGAAATGATCCATGTAAAGGATATCACCACCGTTACCGGTTATGTTCGCGGCGGCTGCAGCCCTTTGGGAATGAAAAAACAATTTCCTACCGTAGTCCATCAGGCGGCAGAATCCTTGGCGGAATTCTATGTCAGCGGCGGGCGTATTGGATCTCAAATCAAAATCAACCCCAAAGACCTTGTGAAGGTGATTCACGGAAAATTTGACGATATTGTTGTGGAATAAAGAGGAGAGGATTCCATGAAACAGAAAAAACGGCAGTTTCCAATAAAAATATTTCTTATTATGGTGATTTTGGAAGCACTTTTAATGGCCTTTGTTACCTTTCTGGGGATACGGTCATGGTTCCCGGTGTCTAATGGCGTTTTGGCCGTGGTGTTTTTGGTGGGCACCGCTGTGTTGGCAGGGATTACGGCCCTCTCTTTTCTTTGGAATCCGCCTGATGGAAAGGAGCCGAGATCATGAAGAGACAAAGGAAGATCGCGTTATTGGTACTTCTCTGCCTTTGTGTTTTAATCGGTACTGTCTGTGGATTTCTCGGCTACGAAATGAAGCGAGGCGCCCGTTTGTCGGAGGAAACCCCTGTGACCATTCCCTCTGGCGCGGGGACTGCCGAAGTGGCGGCGATTTTAGAAGAGGAAAATATAATCCGCTATCCTCTGGTGTTTCAAATTGCGGCGAAATGGCAAGGATTGGATGGACAGTGGCAAAAAGGCACTTTTTCCGTGGAACCGGGACAGGATTACGATGACCTTTTCCGCCTTCTCACGACGCCTCAAACAGCTTCTGTTAAAGTGACCATTCCCGAAGGGAAACAAGCCAAACAGATTGGCGCGATATTGGAGGAGGCCGGTATTTGTTCTGCTGAGGACTTTCTTAACGCCTCTACCTATGGCGTTTATGACTATGATTTTTTGGAAGGCGTTAGTTACCAGGATCGTATCAGCGGTTTAGAAGGATATTTATTCCCCGATACCTATTTTTTTGAACCTGATGCCGATGGAGAGGACGTGGTTCATGCCATGCTCCAACGGTTTCAAGAACTTGTAGTCACAGAAGAGATTCTCACCAGGGCGGAAGAGATCGGTTATACCCTCGATGAAGTTGTAATTCTCGGTTCCATGGTGGAAAGCGAAGCAACTACGACAGAAGATAGAAAGCTGGTGGCGGGGGTCTTTTTAAATCGCCTTGCCCATCCGGATCTGTTTCCTCGTTTGCAGTCCTGCGTTACGGTGGAATATGCCATGGGCATCAAAAAACAGGTGCTTTCCCTGGAGGATACGAAGTATGACTCTCCTTATAATACCTACCAAAACCCGGGATTGCCCTATGGACCCATCTGTTGCCCTTCGTTGGAATCTATCGAAGCAGTTTTGTGGCCCACTGAAAGCAATTATTATTATTTCCAGTCCGATGACAAAGGAAAACTCCACTTCGCCGAGACCTTTGAGGAGCACGCCGCGATCCAAGAGGAGCTTCACGCAAATTGGGGCTCATAAAACAAGTCCGGTTTCTGCGTCTCGTCGATGAATGTATTGCAACGACAGTACGAAAGATAACTACATACATATGTTCTTTTTGCAAAAAAATCTCCGCGTTTAAAGCGGAGATTTTTTGTTTCTGTTATTGGCGGCTTAACGATTTTTCAGCGCCTGGGCCAACTGATCCGGGCAGGAAGTAGGCTTTCTTCCACAGCGAATGCCTTCCAGCCGTTCGATGACTTCCTCAGCAGTCATTCCCTTTACGAGTCGGCTGATTCCCTGGGTGTTTCCGTGACAGCCACCGATAAATTCCACATCGGTCACGATGTTTCCATCCATAGAAAAGTGGATCTCTTTGGAGCAAGTTCCTTTGGTTTTGTAGGTGTAATTCATGATTCCTGATTTTCCTCCTCAATGGTCAAAGTAATATGATGATCCTTCGCAGTCAAAGCCTTCAGCATTTTTAAACACCGCACCCCCCAATCTCCCAGATGTCGGCAAAATTGCTGCGGTTCTTTGACTACAATGTGAACGGGCGCCGCTTCGGTGATCACATCTGCCAAGGCATCGAGGTTTTTTCCACAAGAGGAGGGCAATGTCGCGGAAGTTCTCAGCGCTGTAAAGAGATCATCTTTGGTAAATATTTCATTACCTCGCAATGTTATATTGTTCATGGGTTCGCCTCCTCTGTACCGTAAAGCAGGGTAAAGGATTCGTAATGGTCGCCGCTGTAGTAGATCAATCCGTCGTTGGACCATACAAGTCGTTCTCTGCCGCGAAAACCACCGTTGTAATTTATGTCGCATTCGTAATAGATGCGGCCTTCCTTTTCCGGCAAAAGCCCTTCGTAATTCCCGAAACGATCGCCGCCAATGCTTTTTCCCGGTGCAACTTCATTGAGATTTCCTAATGTACTGTCCCATCCTAAAGCTTTGGCCTCGTCTTTTGTGATAAAGTTTTCAGGAAGACGGCCATAGGCATTAAGATAAGCCGCGACTTCGTCCGATGAGGTATAAGCGCTGTTTTCGTCAATATTCCCGTTTCCGCAGCTCAAAAATGTTGCGGCCACAATGATGAACAGCAATATGAGTGAAATGATTTTTCCTTGTGACAGCAGTCGACTCATGGCGTATTCTCCCGTTTGTTTTATCATACCATATTTCAAATAAAATAGAAAGCTTAGCAAGAAATCTCTTTACGAATGGCGTCAATTATATTATAATATGTAAAGAATTTGTTAAATTTTTGAAAAAGAAAGGTGAAACAGTGTCAAAGCAACACTGCGAAAACGGGTAAAGTTATGATTGGCGTTAAAAAGAAAGAAAATATTTTTTTTGACCTGTTCTGTGAGCAAATGAAAAAAATCGTCGATGTAGGCGAAACTTTCTACGACTTAACCCATAATTATGTCGATGTAGAAGAAAAAGCCCACACCCTTGTTTGGATGGAGGCTGATTGCGATAAGGAAACCCATAAAATGATGGGAATCCTCAACGGAACATTGATTACCCCTTTTGATCGAGAGGATATTTATGCCATCATCAAGCAGTTAGACCGCATCGTGGATGTATTGGAAAAAACCGCCAATTATTTTGTTATTTTTGACATCAAAGAACTCCGTGCCCCTGCCTGCCGTATGTCGGAATCAATTTGTCAGTGCATTCGGGAATTGGATATTATGTTCCAAAACCTGAAAGATTTTAAAAAGACCGACCGAGTACTGAAACAGGTGATCGAAGTCAACCGTCTGGAAAACGAAGGTGATTCTTTGTATCGTCAGGCCATTCGGGAGCTGTTCCGGGAAGAAAAAGATCCCATTGAGATTATTAAATGGCAGGAGATTTATGACCGCCTGGAAAAAGCCTTGGATACTTGCGAATCCATTGCCGATGCCGTAGAAGGGGTGGTCATGAAATATGCTTGATACTGTTTTGATTATGGTCATTGCCGCGGCGTTGATTTTTGAGTTTATCAACGGCTTTCATGACACGGCCAATGCCATTGCGACTTCGGTGTATACCCGCGCTCTTACGGCGAAACAGGCCATTACTTTGGCAGCGATTATGAACTTTGTCGGCGCTTTGGTCAGCGAAAAAGTGGCAATGACCATTTCCAAAGGTCTTGTCAGTGTGGAACTTGAGCAATTTGTCATTCTCTCGGCTTTGTTGGGCGCCATTATCTGGAACCTTATTACCTGGTATTTAGGAATTCCCAGCAGTTCTTCCCACGCCCTCATCGGCAGTCTCCTAGGGGCTACGATCGTATCTACCATGTCTATGGAAGGAGTCATTTGGGAAGGGGTTTTGCGCAAAATTGTAATCCCTCTCTTTACTTCACCGGTCATTGGCTTTTTGGTAGGCTTTACTTTTATGACAATTCTTTTTAACTTGCTAAAAAATGCCAAGCCGACGAAGGCCAATCGGCTATTCTCTAAATTACAGATTTTTTCCGCGGCATTCGTGGCTTATTCCCACGGTAACAATGATGCTCAAAAAACCATGGGGATTATTACCATGGCTTTGATCAGCGGTAATGTTCTCGCTGCCGACAGCGGTGTGCCCCTATGGGTTAAAATTTCCTGCGCCTTTATGATGGCTCTGGGAACTTCCCTGGGCGGCTGGAAAATCATGAAAACCATGGGAAACAATGTAACCAAATTAGATCCCGTCAATGGCTTTGCTGCCCAAACCGCCTCGGCTTTGGTGATTGAGAGCGCTTCCTTCATCGGAGCACCGGTCAGCACCACCCAGGTGATTACTACTTCCATCATGGGGGTCGGTGCGGCCAAACGGTTTTCCGCGGTCAAATGGGGGGTTGCCCAAAATATTGTGATTGCCTGGTTTGTCACGTTGCCGATTACGATGTGCTTCGGTGGGGGAATGGCTTTCATTCTTGAACATATCTTTTAATGATGTTATTGAAACAAGACGCCCCCCTTGGGGAGCGGGTTTTCACTATTTTTATCAGTGATCGGAAAATATAAAAAATCCCCACCCTTGGATGAGGCGTGGGGATTTCGTTTATCATATGGCTTGTTTATGAATCAATAAGATTCCAAAAATAGTTTTTTGACTTGTTGCAAATGGGGAGTTACCGGGTTCGTCGCGGTACACGTGTCATGAAACGCGCGATCCGTCAATAGGTCCAAAGCGTCTTCATAGTCTTTTTGGGGAATATTAAGATCCTTTGCACCCGCCGGCAGCCCGGTTCTTTGCCGCAGTTCCACAATAGCATCGACCAAACGGGCAGTAAGTTCTCGATCGTTATCTCCTTGAAAGCCCAGGATACGACTGATCACGGCGTATTTTCTCCGTACGGGAATTCCGCTGATAGCAATATCTCGATCCAGACCTCCGTTAAAGGAAATGACAGCGGGTAAAAAGACAGAATTGGCCCTGCCGTGGGAAACATGAAAATGTGCCCCCAAAGCATGGGCCATACCATGGCAAAGCCCTAATTTCGCGTGGTTGAAGGCAATCCCCGCCATACAGGAGGCGTTAAGCATGGCGGTGCGAGCGTCGAGGTCGTCGCCGTCTGCCACGGCCCGCGGCAGATTTCGACAAACGAGGGATACGGCTTTTTCTGCCAATGCATCGGAAAAATCCGTTGCCAGGGGTGATACATAAGCTTCCAAAGCATGAGTTAATACATCGAATCCCGTATCTGCCGTTACCGCCGGAGGAACGCTTTGGGTAAAGCGAGCGTCGAGAATGGCATAATCCGGAAGCATACCGTCGGCTTCCAATGGGTATTTCGTTTCTGTCGCAGTATCGGTAATGACGGAAAATGAGGTCATTTCCGAACCGGTACCGCTGGTAGTGGGAATTGCGATGGTAATGGGACGCATACCGTTGTCGCAATTACCGTAAATCAAACTGATCAGCTTTGCTGTATCCAATACGGAGCCGCCCCCTACGGAGATGATCGCGTCACAGCCGTTGGCTTGGATATCAGCGACGCCTTTGGCCACAATGGCATAGTCGGGATCGGGAATCACATCAGAGAACACATGGTATTCAGCAGGAATAGCCTCCAGCAAAGCGAAAATTTCGTTGAGCATTCCGGAGTCCACCACAAAGCGATCACAGACAATACATGCCTTTTTGATGGGAAAATCGCCGATATGATAAAGTGCTTTGTCACCGCAGAAAACCTTTGTTTTTACAATAAAATGATTCATGGTGTTTCATCTCCGTGTTGCAGAATCTATAACCTTGACCTGGAATTTTAATAAAAGAATCAATCCTTATGAAAGATTCGCTTTAATACTTTATTATAGATAGTATTTTGAATTTTGTCAAGAAATTCCCCTTCTTTGAACGAATGAATGTCCATTTTCTAAAGGTCCTCCCCAAATTACTCACAAAAAAACAAAACAAATGTCAGAAAAACTATTGAAAAAATAAAAGCTCCATGCTATGATGAATACATAAGCGCTTATGACCATTGACAAAGAAAGGAGCAAACACTATCACAGCGGCAATTGTAAAGCCGCAAAATTTTTTAGACAATGGTTAGCTATGTCTAACTAAAATATCGCAACAGAAACTTATCAGAACAGTTATTGTATAAGAAAGGTGGTTGCTTTTGTGAAAAAAGGCTTTTTATCTCTGCTTCTCGTGGCTATTTTTGGCGTTTTTGCAATTCCCGCAGGAGCAATGGCGGCAGATACCGCTGTAATCGTGGATGGAACCGACGTTACCGATAAATTTACCCAGGAAGCTTTGGAAACCCTTGATTTTTCCGATCTGGATCTTACGAACACTGAAGTTTTTGAAAATGGTGATGCCGACGCTTATCTTGTAACCATCGGAGACAAAACCCAACTGGTGGGTGACACGACACTGAAACATTGGGTAGGAAATTGGGAAACTTGGCAAAAGTATATTTATCCCGACGAACAAACTTTGGCGAGATATCCATATCTGGAAGAAGTCTGGGATATCGCTTATGATGCCTATATCGCCGCATTCTATGCCGTCAGCGAAGAAATGGGAAAAATGGTAGAAGAACAATATCCGGATACTGCCGCCTTGAAAGCCTACTGGTATGAAATGACCGGCACCGAAGGCGTGGCAACGATTACCGTTGCCGAAGCAGAGAATTCCGGTTATCTGCTTTCATGGCTGGATAACGACGGCAAAGTTTTGGCCTCTGACAGTTATACCATGACCGGAAAAATGGTAAAAGGCCTGGAGGGCGCTACCATGTATGTATTCACCGCCGATACTCTTGGAGCCGACAGCGTCTATAAATATCTTGTAACTATGGCTCCGGACATGGAGGGCGATACCAAAACTCCCATCGCAGCCCATTATCATTTCCAATTCGGTAACAGCCTTGAGGACCTTTTGGTCAACGGCGAAACTTATAACGGAACCGATACCAACATCAAAAACCGCACCTGGTACGCAACTATGACCAACAGAGATGCTTCCGACCTGGCGAAATACAATGTCATCTTAGGGATGCACCAGGCAGAAAAATGGACGGAAGTAGGAGAAAGCTGCCCCTCCCACAGCTTCAGTGACTTAAATCCCGGCGCATGGTATCACAGTGCAACGGATTATGTCATCAACAACAAGTTGATGGAAGGATATCCCGACCAAACATTCCGACCCGATACCCAGTTGTCCCGTGCCATGCTGGTACAGGTACTTTATAATCAGGAAGGCGCACCTGAAGTATCTGGCGCTGACAGCTACCACGATACGGAAGACGGGGCGTGGTACGGCGATGCTGTACTTTGGGCAACCGATCATGAAATTGTCAACGGCTACGGAGAAGGGCTTTTTGGTCCCGATGACAATATCACCAGAGAGCAGACGGCGGCAATTTTGTACCGTTACGCGGAATATAAAGGATATGACGTCAGCGCCGCAGGAGATTTGTCTCAATTCAGCGATGCCGATACCATCAGCCCATACGCAATAGCTCCCTTGCAATGGGCTGTGGCCGAAGAGGTCATTGAAGGAATGGACGACGGCGCCATTGCTCCGAAAGCCCACACCACCCGCGCCCAGGTTGCAACCATTCACATGCGGTACGGTGAAAATATCGCGCAATAAAGCAATTAATATTTTTATCGAGCTCCAAAGGGCAAGCTTATTTTCGGCTTGCCCTTTGTTCTGCTCAAAATCCAGAACATTGCCATGGCAGTGACGGATTTCGCGCTGCTCTCTGTCCTTTCCACCGTACCGCATTTCTCCGCGTTTTACGGCGCTTACAGAACGATTCATAAACAACAAAAAAGAATCATAGAAAATTTATCAAGATAGGTATTGACAAATCAAAGTTTTTCTATTATGATAATCAGAGTTTCATATTTTTTTAAATGCGATGACAGGGATCGGATCACGGCCTTCGGCGTTTCAGAGAGTTATCGTTCGGTGCGAGATAACACCCGTGCTTTGATCGTCTCCCCCTTGAGCAGTCAGCTGAAAGATGTTTTGAGTAAGTGCGACCGGGTTTCTCACCGTTATGCAGGAGAACGCATTCGCCGATTTTAAGGTTCGGCCGATGCGGAAGAGTGGGTATTATTTGATACCAATTAGAGTGGTACCACGGAGTATGTATTTCAGCCTTCGTCTCTTTCCAGGGACGAAGGTTTTTTTATATCCCACTGGCACCCAGCACAAAACGCCCCAGGGCGACAAAAACAAAAAAAACAAAAGAAAGGTCGATTGCAACATGAAAAATTATGACAAGTACAAAATCGGTTATTTCCTGCCGCCCCATTGCGAAATGCGCTGGGCAAAAAAGGATCACATTGAAAAAGCTCCTATTTGGTGCAGCGTGGATCTGCGCGACGGTAATCAAGCCCTGATTGTACCCATGAGCCTTGAAGAAAAATTGGAATTTTTCCAATTTTTGGTAAAATTGGGCTTCAAAGAAATTGAAGTCGGGTTCCCCGCCGCTTCGGAAACAGAATACGAATTCCTCCGCACCTTGATCGAAAAGGATATGATCCCCGACGACGTCACCGTTCAAGTGCTGACCCAATCCAGGGAACACATCATCAAAAAGACCTTTGAAGCTATTAAGGGTGTAAAACGCGCCGTGGTCCACCTCTACAATTCCACTTCCCTGGCCCAACGGGAGCAGGTCTTTAAAAAGAGTAAAGAAGAAATCATCGAAATCGCGGCCTTCGGCGCCAAAATGTTCAATGAATTGAAAGCGGAATTCGCTAAGGAATCCCCGGAAACGAAGCTCCTCTTTGAATATTCCCCGGAAAGCTTCACCGGTACGGAACCGGAATTTGCCCTGGAAATCTGCAACCGCGTCATCGACATTTGGGCCCCTACCGCCGACAGCAAAGTCATTATCAATCTGCCGGCAACGGTTTCTATGTCCATGCCCCACGTTTATGCCAATCAAATTGAATACATGAACGACAATCTCCACAACAGAGAAAACGTGATTATTTCCCTGCATCCCCATAATGACCGCGGCACCGGTGTGGCCGACGCGGAAATGGGGCTTTTGGCCGGGGCAGACCGTATCGAAGGCACCCTCTTTGGAAACGGCGAGCGTACCGGGAATGTAGATATTGTGACCTTGGCCATGAACATGTATTCCCAGGGTGTTGATCCCCAGCTGAATTTTGAAGACATGCCCTCTGTGGTAGAAATGTATGAAAAAGTCACTCGAATGAAAGTTGGCGACCGTCAGCCTTACGGAGGGAAATTGGTATTCGCGGCCTTCTCCGGTTCCCATCAGGACGCCATTGCCAAGGGTATGAAATACCGGGAAGAACGGAACGAGCGCTATTGGACCGTCCCATATCTTCCCATCGATCCCCAAGATGTGGGTCGCGTTTACGAAACCGATGTGATCCGCATCAACAGCCAGTCGGGCAAAGGCGGCATCGGCTATCTTCTGGAACAAAACTCCGGCTACAAACTGCCCGACGCCATGCGGGAAGAAGTGGGTTATTTGATGAAGCACATCTCCGACCAAGGGCATAAAGAGCTTGCCCCCGAAGAGGTTCAAGATATTTTTGAAAAGGAATATGTCAACGACTTCACCCCCATCGACATTACCAAAGTCACCTTCAAACAGGTCAACGGCATTACCGCGACAATCTGGGTCACCATCGACGGCAAGCATTTTGAATCCACCGCCATGGGCAACGGTCGTCTCGACGCAGTAAGCAACGCCCTGAAAGAATGCGATCTGGATCTCGATTACTCCATCACCACCTATACGGAACACGCCATGGAAGTAGGTTCTGATTCTCGGGCCTGTTCCTATGTGGCTATCACCGACAAGGAAGGCGATATGTACTGGGGCGTGGGAATCCATTCCGACATCATCAGTTCTTCAGTGAATGCCCTGGTCAGCGCCATCAATCGCAAATTGAAACATGATGCATGACCCCACAAACCAAAGCGAAACGTAAAAAATACAAAGAAAGGCAGAGAGATATTTCAATTATGGGAATGACAATGACACAAAAAATCCTGGCCGCTCATGCGGGACTGGATTCCGTCAAGGCAGGACAGCTCATCCGAGCAGATCTCGATATGGTACTGGGGAATGACATTACTTCTCCCGTCGCCATCAACGAATTTGAAAAAGCAGGGTTCAACAGCGTCTTTGACCGCACCAAAATCTCCATGGTTATGGACCATTTCGCGCCCAATAAGGACATCAAAGCAGCACAGCAATGCAAACAATGCCGCGCCTTTGCCAAACGCTTTGATATTCTAAACTACTATGATGTAGGAGAAATGGGCATTGAACACGCCCTCCTCCCCGAAAAAGGATTGGTCGCCGCCGGGGAACTGATTATCGGCGCCGACTCCCATACCTGCACTTACGGGGCGTTGGGAGCTTTCTCCACCGGTGTAGGCAGCACTGATATGTGTGCCGGCATGGCCACAGGCCAGGCATGGTTCAAAGTGCCCGAAGCCATCAAATTCAATCTCACCGGCGCATTGCAGAAAAATGTCAGCGGGAAAGATGTAATTTTGCATATCATCGGAAAAATCGGTGTCGACGGCGCCCTCTACAAATCTATGGAGTTCAGTGGCGAGGGATTAAAAAACCTCACCATGGATGATCGCCTCTGCATGGCCAATATGGCCATTGAAGCTGGAGCAAAAAACGGCATCTTCGCCGTGGACGAAGTAACCAAGGATTATATGGCAGGTAGAGTCAACCGCCCCTACCATGTTTATGAAGCCGACGAAGATGCGGAATACGCCGAAGTGATCGACATTGACCTTTCCGCCATCAAGCCCACGGTATCTTTCCCTCATTTGCCGGAGAACACCAAGACCATCGACGAAGTGGGCGACGTTAAGATCGACCAGGTCGTCATCGGTTCCTGCACCAACGGACGGCTTTCCGATATGAAGATCGCCGCCGACATCTTAAAGGGCAAAAAAATTCATAAAGATGTAAGAGCCATCATCATTCCCGCCACCCAGAAGATCTACAAAGAATGTATCTCCCTGGGATATATGGAAACCTTTATTGACGCGGGTTGCGTTGTTTCCACCCCCACCTGCGGCCCCTGCCTCGGTGGATATATGGGGATTCTGGCGGAAGAGGAACGGTGCGTCGCCACCACCAACCGCAACTTTGTGGGACGTATGGGTCATCCAACCTCGGAAGTGTATCTAGCCAGCCCCGCGGTGGCGGCGGCCAGCGCCATCACCGGAAAAATCAGTGGCCCTGAGGAGGTAGAATAAGATGAAAGCACATGGTTTTGTCCATAAATACGGTGACAACGTCGATACCGACGTGATCATCCCGGCCCGTCACCTAAATACCGCCAATCACAAAGAATTGGCCAGCCACTGCATGGAAGACATTGACGCTGAGTTTGTCAACAAAGTCAAAGACGGCGATATTATGGTGGCAGGGTTTAATTTCGGCTGCGGTTCCTCCCGGGAACACGCCCCCATCGCTATCAAGGAATCGGGAATTTCCTGTGTCATCGCCAAAACCTTTGCCAGGATTTTTTACCGCAATTCCATCAATATCGGTCTTGCCATTTTGGAATGCGAAGAAGCCAGCGACGATATTGACGACGGCGACGAAGTCTCCATTGACTTTGACAGCGGCATCATCACCAACCTTACCAAGAATAAAACGTATCAAGGGGAACCTTTCCCGGAATTTATCAAAGAAATTATCCATAAAAACGGCCTTCTGAATTCTTTAAAGGAAAGCGGCAAAAACTAACATCGGAATAAACGCCGAAAACGGCATAAATTTTAAGGAGATAAAATCGTATGAAAAAAGTAGTCACAGTCATCAAAGGGGACGGCATCGGCCCGGAAATCGTCACCGAAACCTTGAAGGTCATGGACGTCATCGGCGTCCAGTATGGCCATGAATTCAAATACCAAGAAATTGCCGCCGGCGGTGCCGGCATCGACGCCTGCGGGAAAGCATTGCCTGAAGAAAGCATGGAAAAATGCCTCGATTGCGACAGCGTATTACTGGGAGCTGTAGGCGGTCCCAAATGGGATCAGGTCGATCCCAAAAATCGTCCCGAGGCTGCCCTTTTGGGCATCCGCAGCGGTATGGGGCTTTACGCGAATCTGCGTCCCGCAAAACTCTTCCCACAACTGGCCGAGGCTTCTCCTCTGAAGCCCTCCATCGTGGCTCAGGGTATCGACTTTCTGGTGGTGCGGGAGCTCATCGGCGGTGTCTACTTCGGCAACCGTTACACCAGAGAAATCGGCGGTCAGTTGGTGGCTACCGACGAAATGACCTACGGAGAACTGGAAGTGGAACGCATTGCCAGAGTAGCCTTTGATACGGCGAGAAAACGTCGTTCCAAAGTAACCTCCATCGACAAGGCCAATGTTTTAGACAGCAGCCGCCTCTGGAGAAAAGTTTGCGAACGGGTGGCCAAGGACTATCCCGATGTGGAATTTGAAAATATGCTGGTGGATAACACCGCCATGCAGATCGTAAAATGCCCCTCCCAATTCGACGTGGTGGTGACGGAAAATATGTTCGGCGATATTCTCTCCGACGAAGCCAGCATGATTACAGGGTCCATCGGCATGATCCCCTCGTCCAGTCTGGGCAAGGGAACCCGTGGGATGTACGAACCCATCCACGGTTCCGCTCCGGACATTGCCGGCCAAAATCTGGCCAACCCCATCGGTACCATTCTTTCCGGCGCCATGATGCTGAAATATTCCTTTGACATGGACGAAGAAGCCGCCGCCATTGAAGCCGCCGTCAACGCCGTTCTCGACGACGGCTATCGCACCGGCGACATGATGAGCGAGGGAATGAAGCGGGTATCCTGTTCCGAAATGGGAGACCTCATCGCCGCAAAGCTGAAAAAGGCATAAATTACGAAACGATACAAGGCCTCCGTGTTCCGCGGGGGCCTTCTTGCGCCCAAAATACGGAGCCGATGTTTCCCGTGGGAAAGTTTTGGCGAACTATAGAAATTACACAAAAGTTCTGATAAAATAGTTACTAAAAGTAGATCACAGAAGGATCCTACTTTTACGGAAAACCTTTGAATTGAGGTGGCTTATGGATCATCCATTGATCGCAGCGCTGGCCACGGCCGAAGGTCGCGGCGGCATTGCCATTATACGCTTATCCGGCGACGGTGCCTGGAGCGTAATCGAACAGATATTTCAACCTCGGCAGCCCTTTGACTGGAGCACCGTGGCAGGTTACAGCCTCCATTACGGACATATTACCTACGAAGGCGCTATTTACGACGAAGTATTGGTGGCCCTGATGAAGGAACACGCCTCCTACACCCGGGAACAGATGGCGGAGATCCAGTGCCACGGCGGTTTTATCTCTGCCCGACGGATCTTGGAACTGCTGATGTCTCTGGGAGTAGCCATGGCAGGCCCCGGGGAATTTACCAAACGGGCCTTTCTTTCCGGTCGTCTCGACCTTTCCCAGGCAGAAGCGGTCATCGAAACCATCGAAGCCCAGGGCGACCGGGATCTTGATTTTTCACTCCGACGCTTGGAGGGAAAAAAGGGGCAGCGGTTTTTGGCCCTTCGGGAATCCCTTTTATCCATCATTGCCGAGACCGAAGCCGTTATCGACTTTCCCGAGGACGGCCTTGACGATTCCATTGCCGAGACCATCGGCAAGCGCATTGGCCCCATGATCGAAGCGTTGGATCGAGAAATCAAAAAAGCCGAAGAGGGGCGCGTCTATAAGGAGGGGCTGTCCACAGTGATCCTGGGCCGTACCAATGTGGGAAAATCCAGCCTTCTCAACGCCCTGTTGTCGGAGGAACGCGCCATTGTGACGGATATTCCCGGCACCACTAGGGATACCATTGAAGAAACGGCTATCATCAGCGGCGTGCCTTTAAAAATCGTAGATACAGCAGGGATCCGAGAGACCCTGGATCCCGTAGAAAAGATCGGCGTTGACCGCAGCCGCGAGGCCATTCACAACGCCGACCTAGTGCTTTTCGTTCTCGACGGCACAGAGCCTTTTTCCGCCGAGGACGGAGAAATCCTTCAAGCCATTGACGGAAAAAAGACCATTGTTTTATTGAATAAATGCGACTTACCTTCGGATTACAGCGATTCTCTACGAGAAGCAGTGGCGCCGCTACCGGTGTTAGAGATCTCCGCCAAAGAGGAACGAAACCTGAAAGCCTTGGGCGATGCCATTCGCCACATGTTCCTGGAAGGAGAAATTGCCGCCGAAAGCGGAGAATGGGTAGGGAACCTTCGTCATAAAGAAGTCTTTCTTCGGGCCAAACATCATCTGGAGGAAGTTCTGAAAGCTCAAGAAATAGCATTGCCCTTAGATTTTCAAGTGATCGACCTTCGGGCAGCCTTGGAAGCCTTGGGAGAAATCAGTGGCGAAAGCATTTCTACAGAGATCATCGACCGCATTTTCTCAGATTTTTGTATTGGAAAATAAGGAAGTAAGTGAACTATTATGGAAACATACCGCGCAGGAAATTACGATGTTATTGTGGTGGGCGGCGGTCACGGCGGGGTGGAGGCCTCCCTTGCCGCCGCGAGACTGGGAATGAATACCCTGCTTTTGTCGTTAAGTCTCGATCATATTGCTTTGATGCCCTGTAATCCCTCAATTGGCGGCCCCGCCAAAGGCCATGTGGTACGGGAAATTGACGCCCTCGGCGGTCAGATGGGGATCAACATCGACAAGACCCAGATCCAGATCCGCCTTCTCAATACCTCTAAAGGCCCGGCAGTCCAGGCCCTTCGTGCCCAGGCCGATAAGAAACTCTACCAGGAAACCATGACCTACACTGTGGAATGTCAGGAGGGGCTCGACGTCAAACAGGCTGCCGTGGAGGAGATCCTCACCGAGGGGAACCATGTCAAGGGTGTGCGCTGCAACACCGGAGCCATTTTTGGGGCCAGAGCCATTATCCTTACCACAGGCACTTATTTAAAAAGCCGCATCATCATGGGAGATTTGCTGACCCCCGCAGGCCCCAACAACCAACCCATGGCGGCGGTACTCTCCGATTCCTTAAAAGATCTTGGATTGGAGCTTTTCCGCTTTAAAACAGGGACTCCTGCCCGCGTCGATAAGCGGAGCATCGATTTTTCCAAAACCATCGTGCAAAACGGCAGCAAGGAAAAATTAGCCTTTTCCTATATGACTACGACCTTCCAACGTCCCATGGTGCCCTGTCATCTGACCTACACCAATCCCACGACCCACGACATCATTCGAGAGAATCTTCACCTTGCCCCCATGTACAGCGGCATTATCGAAGGGGTCGGCGCCCGTTATTGTCCCTCCATTGAAGATAAAGTGGTGCGATTTGCCGACCGCGACGCCCACCAGCTCTTTCTGGAGCCAGAGGGACTCCATACCAACGAAATTTACGTTCAAGGGATGTCCACCGGACTGCCCATGGTAATCCAGGAAAAATTCCTTCGCACCATCGCCGGATTGGAACACGTGGAGATTATGCGCCCTGCTTATGCCATTGAATACGACGGCGTCGTCCCTACTCAGCTGAAACCCACCCTGGAATATCGGGAAATCGAAGGGCTTTACGGCGCAGGTCAGATCAACGGAACCTCCGGCTATGAAGAAGCCGCAGGTCAGGGTTTGATGGCAGGTATCAACGCCGCCTTGAAGCTGAAAGAAGAGGATCCTTTCATCCTGCGCCGTTCCGACGGTTATTTGGGGGTCCTCATTGACGACCTGGTGATGAAAGGAACCAATGAACCTTACCGTCTGTTCACTTCTCGGGCGGAATACCGCCTGCTTCTGCGAAACGACAACGCGGACTTGCGGCTAACGGAAAAGGGCCACGCCATCGGCCTTGTGACCGAGGAACGCTGGCGTCGGTTCAACGAAAAGGTAGAAGCCATCGGCGAAGTGGATCAATGGCTAACGGAATCGCGGTTCCGCGGCAGCGATGAAGCGGTCGTTGCTTATTTGGAAGAGCTCGGTTCCGCACCGCTGGAAGGAACCGTAAGCGGCAGGGATCTGCTAAAACGGCCGGAAGTGGATATCATCCACCTGACCAAACTGGCGGGGAAAGAAAACGTCTGGGAGGAGGAACCCCTGCGTCAGGCGGAACTGGAAGCAAAATACGAAGGATATTTGAAAAAACAGCGGGAACAGGTTAACCGCTTCAATAAAGGGGAAGGAAAACGAATCCCAGAGACCATCGACTATGACGACGTCGGCGGCTTGCGCATCGAAGCCAGGGAGAAGCTGAAAAAGCTTCGTCCCTTCAGCGTCGGGCAAGCCTCCCGCATTTCCGGCGTTTCCCCGGCCGACATCGGGGTGCTCCTTGTTTATCTAGAGGAATACCACCGTAGAGCCACCGCCGAAGCGAAGAAGGAGGAACCGTGATGAACCGATTCCGCCAATGTCTGGAGAAGGTTTTGAACCACTTAAACATCGCCTTTTCCTCGGAACAGATCGCCATGGCCAACGCTTTTCGACAAATACTGTTGCGAGAAAACGAAAAAATGAATCTCACCGCCATTGTGGATGATGATGAAATCGCCCTCAAGCATTTTGGGGATTCCCTATGCCTTCTGAAATACGGCGCTCTAAAAGAGCGAGCCACCTTGATCGATATTGGCAGCGGCCCGGGCTTCCCCGGGTTGGCGTTAAAAATTTTCCGTCCCGACCTCCGCATTACCTTAATGGATTCCCTGGCTAAACGGTGCCACTTTTTGGAAAAGACCGCCAAAGTTCTGGAACTCCCAAACCTTACGGTTCTCTGCTGCCGTGCCGAAGAAGCGGGACGGGATCATGACCATCGGGAACAATACGATTACGCTACAGCCCGGGCTGTGGCCACCCTTCCTGTCCTGCTGGAATACGCCCTACCCCTGTTAAAGGCGGGCGGTGAATTTCTGCCCCTAAAGGGCAAAGCCGAGGAACAGGATCCCGGCCACGCCCTGGAAATACTCTGCGGAACCATCGACAATGAGTATCATTACAATCTGATGGGCCAAGGAGAACGCACCATTTACCGTATCAAAAAAATCGGCCCAACACCGGAAAAATATCCCAGAAGAGTAGGAAAGCCTGGGAAATCGCCTCTCTGAGTAAAATCAAAGGAAGAAAAAGGAAGCCATAAAATCAGACGCCTCCAGGAAATACTAATCACAGAAATTTAACTGGAGGTGCAATTATGTTTCGACATGAAAAGCAACTGCTTCATCCTGTGGCGGTGGAGCGTCCCAATGCCCACTATGCCGCGTTGCTCCAGGAACAACTGGGCGGCGGCAACGGCGAATTGAAAGCAGCCATGCAGTATATGTCCCAAAGCTTCCGCGTGAAAGATCCCGCCATTAAGGATCTGTTCATGGATATTGCCGCCGAGGAACTGAGCCATATGGAAATGGTGGCCGCCACCATCAACCTTCTGAACGGTCATGATTTGGACAGCCAAGGCGTCAATGGCGGGGAAATCGAAACCCATGTCTTGTGGGGTCTGAGTCCCGGTTTGACGAACTCCTCAGGCTATTCTTGGACGGCGGATTACGTTACCGTCACCGGGGATCTCTGCGCGGATCTCCTTTCAAACATCGCCTCGGAACAGCGGGCGAAGGTCGTCTACGAATATTTATACCGTCAAATCGACGATAAAAAGGTCAAAGAGACCATTGACTTTCTCCTGAACCGCGAAGAAGCCCATAACGCCATGTTTCGGGAAGCCTTCAACCGCGTCCAGGACAGCGGCTCCAACCTGGATTTCGGCGTGACCCAAGATTCCCGTCTTTATTTTGATCTTTCCACGCCGTCACCGAAGAACGATTTTCACGGCACCGATGTGGAGCCTCCAAAATTCAATTAAAAATATGAACCCAAAAGGACTTCATCGTCATGGAATGGCGTGAAGTCCTTTTTATCAAATGGATCCAAAATATGTCGTTGTATCCCATCTCTTTCATTGGCGCTTTCACAACAAAGGAATCATAAAAAACATTACCGATCAATGTCTCGTACTGATGCAAGTCCCATCGATAAATCAACGGAACCATTCATTTTCTCTTCTCTTTTTGCAGAGAAACCACACCGCAGCACATCATAATGTAAACCCCCCAAAATAAGAGATAACCGGGGATAGGAGAAACTACAATGGGATAAGGGCTGGGAATCCCCGTCATGAAAATGTTATAACAGAAGGATAAAGGCAAAAAAGACAGCAGCCAGATATTCAGGGTCCAAAATTTCCGCTTTGCTTGGCTTTTGGAAGATTCCTCCGATTCCATGGCGCCAACGCCGTAGACCATGCACCCCAGTGCCATAAAGACGACACCGACGATGAGGGCAATTACGGTCTGGGTTTCATACCAGATAGCAACGGCAATCATGAGCCCGATGAAATTCAGTACCGTAGCAACAATCACAAAAACATGGGCGTCTGTCCTCTCCTTTTTTGCCCCGGGAAAATCTTCGGTCCCCTTTAAAAGATAATCCGTGGAAACGTGAAAGCATTGACTCAACAGGACAATATGATCGGGATCCGGCATACTTTGCCCCGATTCCCATTTGGAGACGGCTTGACGGGAAACGCCAACTGCTTCTCCGAGTTCCTCTTGGGAAAGGCCTTTTTCTTTGCGCAATCGCTGAATTCTTGCAGAAAGATTCATGGCTGTCCCCCCTTTCTTTGGTGTTCCGATCTCATTTTTCTCAGAGGATATTTCTATTGTAACAAGAGAATTACCTTAGGGCTACCAACGGTGCCCGTCATTTTGTCAACCAATGGTTGCGCCCTATGAAATCGCTTTTTGGACAGCTTTATGAAACTTCACCAAGGTTTCCGATTTTCCTTCTCTCAGCGGTGCCGTATAAAAATTTTATGTTGCTCTGCTCGCGGAGAAAAGGCCCCGGAACCTATATTTTTAGGTTTCGGGGCCTTTTCATGATATGGTAAAAAGGTTCGCTCTTATTTGGAAACACGAGCTTCGGCTGCGGCGACAATATCGTCCAACTGCTTCAAAACATCATCGGAGAGGGCTTCGGGCGCATGGCTTTCTAAGATCTCAATCATTTTTTCATGGACACGTTGTGCCATATCTTTACTGCCGTCAGCAGCCCAGCCTTCATAAGCGCGGCGTTCCATGATAGTAGGCGTCCAAATATCGCTGCGGAAATATTGGAAGGTATGTTCTTCGCTCAAATAATTCCCACCGGGGCCAACGGCTTTGATAGTATCAAAACCGATACGATCGTCATCCACCGCCACCGATTGGCAATAACGCTTGGCCATGCCGATCACTTCATCGCAGAGTACCAGCTGATCCAAGGAGCCGGTGATCCCCACATCCATAAAACCGCAATCATGAATGAGATTGCCGCCGCTTTGGAGACTGATCAAAATTTCCATGGCAATTTCCGCGCCGGACTGAGCGTCAACTTTTTTCGATTCCGTGGCGCCCGCCATATCAAAGGAAGGAATCCCGAGATAGCGCATGACTTCATTGGAGGCCGCCAGAATCAGGCTGCATTCCGGAGAACCGTAGGGCGTTTGCATGGTTTTCATATCCAAGGGAGAACCGGAAGTACCACCAATGATGGGGGCGCCGGGTGCCACCAACTGGGCAATGACGAGGCCTGTAAGGAATTCCGCCAATCCTTGGGGAAGCGCGCCGGCAATGGTCATCGGTGCTGTACCGCCAAAGATCATACCGGGAGTATAGATACAGGGAACACCGTATTTGGCGGCGATAATGAGTTTTTCTAAAGCATCTTTCCCGTGGGAAAGAGGCGAAGTAGGCTCTGAATAAACAATGAGGAAGGGTTTTTCCCGAAGTTCCTTTTCCCCACCGGCCACAGCAGCGCACATTTGGAAGAGATTTTCCATATTGGCGGCGTTAAATGCCCAGGTGCAAATAGGTTTGGTAGAATTTCTTACCATGGCATCCACTTCGTGAATATCCGCCAGAACGTCGGTTTGATCCCCTACCATGACCAAGGACATCACATAATCGATGTTAGGCAAGGCATCACAAACCTTGGCGGTATCGGCGGCATCCTGTTTGGTGGAGGGGCGGCGTTCCCCGGTTTGGGGATCATAGAAATAAGGGCAGGTGGGACCGGGGCCGAAATAGGAATTGCGACCTTCCAGTAACATGGCTTCTTTTCCGTTTCTGTCGTAGATCTGGATCCCGGCCGGAGCGGAATCAATGGCTTTTTTGGTGACGTCACGGGGGATGTAGACGCGGATGCCGTCTTCCGCCACGTTACAACCGGCTTTTCGCAAAAGCTCTACGGCTTCAGGAAGGTGAATATTCATGCCAATCTCTTCCATGATGCGGTAAGCAGTATCGACAAGCTTTTCTTTTTGAGCATCGGTGAGGATTTCAAAGTGGAAATTACTGATCATTTTCTTACTTCCTTTCATTTTTCTGATATTTTATTTTCTATGTTTGCCTCCGCTTATGTTACAGCGAAGATCGGTTTACATATTTTCAGTTATTTTTCGGTGTCCAAAGCGGTCTTTTCTTGTTTGTGTTTTTTAATCATTCGACTTAAAACAATCGACGCCACAGTCCCCACAATGGCGAAAGCCAGCATCACGATAAAGAGGTATTTATACCCCTGGGCCCCAGGAAACGCGTCCATTAATGTCCCTGCTACAGCGTTCATATAAACGTCGGGGAAAAAGCCGATCACAGAAATGACGCCCACCGCCGTTCCCGTCAAATGCTTCGGCACGTTGCATTCGTCCATGGGTGCAAAGTAGATGCCCCGCATAGCAAAGATCGCGGCACAGAACAACAGCATCAGCACCAGGGCGATCATGACAATACTGGGGCTCGCCGGCAGCAAAACAAAGCCAGCTAAGGCGGCCACAATAATCACAAAGCAAATACCGATCACCAAGGTAACGGAACCGATCTTATCGGCGATGGCGCCGCCGGTGGGAGCAGCCACACACTGCAGCGCATAAGTCCGCAGGATCGCGATGGCCCCGGCTAAGGTCGCAGACAATCCCAACATCTCCGTCATATAGGGCGTCAGATACGTACTGCCAATGTATACGCTGTAACAAGTCATAACGATCAAGGCGATAATCCATACGGCGGGAATCTTCAATACCGTTCCCACGTCCTTCAAGTGAATGCTATCGCTGGCGCCCTCCACTCTGTTGGGAATCACGATCCAAGCCAATACTGCCGATATGATGCAGAGAATGGAAAATGCTACGATAATCCCTTGCATCCCGCCAACACTTTCTCCCATTTTTCCGTAAAAGTACAAGGCCACAAAGGCAATAATCACATTGACCAGACCACGGCTCCCCTCCAACAGACCGAACATACGGCCTTGCTCTTCACTACTTCCCAAGGTACGGGTGACTTTCATCATAGCGGACCAGAAGAATGCCGTGCCGATGCCGCCCCACAAACCAAAGATCAGCATTTGGGCCACAAACCCCGGGAAAGTGGCGTACCACAGGCCCAGCAAACCAGTGCTGAGAAAGGCAAAGGACAACATCTTTTTTAAGGATAGTTTATCGGCCAGGTAACCGCCGGGGGCATAGAAGATCATTGCCGTTACGCCAAAAATACTCATGGTGGCAGCGAATTGGGCATTGCTCAGGTTCACCGCTTCCACCAGAGTATCGTAATAAGTCCAACGTAAATACGGCAACAGATAAATGGACACCGCACCCAAGGCCAATACCAATAAGGTCAAATACCGGTTGACTTTTCTTTCTCCCATTGTTTTCACTCCTTTGAAAATTTTTGTGAACGTTCGATTTTCTCTATTGCAAAGGTCGTGCCAAAAGGAAAAGGACCGCGAAAATTTTCACAGTCCTTGTACAAAATTTTTGAAGAAATTTTGATAGAAAATTTGCTTTTAGCTGGGAATGTTATCACCATTTGGAATTACGGAAACGCTTTCATAAAAACCGTTTTCCCTATTTGTTTCATTGCAATGGCTATGAACTATGGTAATTTTTATGTCCATTCCTTTGACTGCAAATCCCGCAAATGCAATATTTTCATCGAAATAACAAATTTTCAAACAAAATATGTTCGTTTTTAGTGCATGTAATCTCATATAAACCAAAACCATAGCATCAAAATCGAACATATACATCAAAACAACTTATATTATGTTCGTTTTTAGTGCACAATATTGAAAATATTGTCAATACAAACAATATAATCCATGGCGCATTCCATCATTGATTCTGCTCCAGAGTAAAGAACTTCCCCTGCCACCGACCCCAGTGTCAGCCAAAGACTACGGTCATGGAAACACAGGTTTAGCGCTCAATGCCGTATTTTTTCATTTTACGGTACAGAACATTCCTGTGAAGATGGAGAGATTTCGCAGCGGCAGTGACGTTACCTCGGTTTTCCCGCAAGACCTTTTGAATGATCCCCCGTTCAAACTCCGCGGTTTCCCGCGCCAGATCAATATTGCTGCGCGCTTTGGGAAGATCCACTCGGTCAGTGTCCCTGTCTCGGTAAATCCGTTCCGGAATATGGCGGGGGCAAATCTCCTCATCGTGTTCCCCCACCACCATCATAGCGCCTTCAATCACGTGTTCCAGTTCCCGCACATTGCCGGGCCAATCATAATTGAGAAACATATCAGCGACTTCCGAAGAAAGACCTTTGACATGGGTACCGAAGATATCCTGGAAACGATTGATAAACTCTTGAGCCAGCAGCAAAACATCCTTATTGCGCTCCCGCAACGGAGGAATTTGCAGCACCACCGAAGAGAGGCGATAATAAAGATCCAGGCGTATCTTCTTAGTTTCCAATGCGTGGTCAATATTAATGTTTGTGGCAGAAATCACCCGGCAGGTCACGGGGATTTCCCGCTTTCCCCCCAGGCGACGCACAGATTTTTCTTGAAGCACGCGAAGGAGCTTCGCCTGCATGGCCAGGGACATGCTGTCGATTTCGTCCAGAAACAGGGTGCCGTTTTTGGCGGATTCAAAAAGGCCCTCCTGGGATTGGGCCCCAGTAAAGGCACCTTTTTCCGTGCCGAACAAAATACTCTCCAAAAGATTTTCGGGAATGGCGCCGCAGTTGATACCCACAAAGGGTTCATTGCGATGAAGCCCGCAGTTATGAACGCTTTGGGCAAACATCTCTTTTCCCGTGCCTGTTTCACCGCAGATCAGCACATTGGTACCGAATTTTCCCGCCCGTTCCGCCATGGTGATAGCAGTAATCATGGCCACACTTTTGCCGATGATGTGGTCGATGATATAACGGGTGCCGTTTTTATTCGCCTCCCGATGCTCGGCTTTGAGTTCCTGCTGCAATTCATAAATTTTGGCGATATATTTATCTTCCCTGGTAATGTCTCGGGAAATGGCAAAGTTCCCCTTAATCTCATTTTTGTGATAAAAGGGGTATACACTATGCAATACATATTTCAGACGTCCTTCGTCAGTACGGTAGGAGGTACGTTCATCGACGATGGGCTGACCGCTTCCGGCGACCAATTTGCCGTTTTCTGTGCCGTAGACCTCATTTTCGTTGCGGCCAATCACATATTTTCTCGATAAATGGTCCATACGCTCCGCTTCGCGGTTCACAAAAATAATCTTTCCGTTTTCGTCGCCAATGTAAACTGCTTCAGACAAATGATCCAAAACCGTTTCCAGAAAATGAACATATTCTTCCAAATCTTTGATTTCACGTCCCATAATTGATAACTCCGTTTTTTTTGGCATTCATTCCATCATCGGTGATCCATAACAAATAATTCTCGAGGCTGATTTCCCCGCAATCAATGAAGTGCTCGTGTCTAAATCCTTTGCCGCAATCAGGTTTGCCTCCGCCGTTTGTAAGGGGCCAGGTCAATATGATATTTTTGCACCTTTTTCATCAACCCCTGGCGGGTGATGCCCAACTTTTCCCCGCAGCGAGTAAGGTTCCCGCCGGTACTGGCCAAAGCAATCTCCAGAATATTTTTTTCATATTGCCCCACCATGGTACTGAGATCACTATGAAAGTCCATCACAGGGTAATTATCGTATAGTTTCATGGTGTGATTGGGATGGGAAAACACCTGCATAGCATTGGGCATAGCGGAAATTTCCTTTTTAAAATGGTTTTTCAAATAAGAGGGAAGATGATGAACGTCCAGGGTATCTTCACCGTCCTGGGTCATATTCATGGCACTTTCCACCGTATTGGCCAATTCGCGAATATTCCCCGGCCAATAATAGGAGTGAAGCAGCGAAGAAAGGGATGAAGACACCCGCTCCACGGAGATATTCAATTCTTCATTACTTTTTTCCATAAAACGGCGAACCAAAAGATCCAGATCATGACCGCGCTCCCGCAAAGGCGGTACGGATACCAATCCCGTAGAAAGGCGATAAAATAGATCCTCCCGCATTTCTCCACTGCGGATGGCCTCCATGGGGACTTTATTGGCAGCACTTAAAATGCGACAATTGATCTTGCGGTTTTTGGTGTCTCCAATGCGCCGTACCTCTTTTTCCTGAAGTGCCCGAAGGAGTTTCGCCTGAAGGGCAATGGGCATGGAATTGATTTCATCCAGAAAGATAGAGCCGTTCTCTGCTTTTTCAAAGAGACCAGGGCTATCCATGGCGCCGGTGAAGGCCCCCTTTACCGTACCAAACAAGGTGCTTTCTAAAAGATTGTCGGGAATGGCGGCACAGTTCACCGCCACAAAATTGCCGTTCATATAAGGGCTAGCATTGTGAATGCTCTGGGCAAACATCTCTTTTCCCGTGCCGGTTTCCCCATAGATCATCACCGGCATTTTTTTGATGGCAAACCGTTTGGATAAGGCGATGGCCTCCTGCATGACCTCGCTTTTGCCGATGATGTCATCAAAGATATAGATCGTACCGTTACGCATAAGCTTTTTCCGCAAACGGTAGGTGTTTTTCCTCTCAAAGGCACCGACACTTTTCAGCCGCGTCCGCAATTCCTCAATGTTTTCGGAAACAGAAAATACACCAATAATATCTTCCTGATCCAATAAAGGATAACTGCTGGTGATGGCATTGACGTTTTTTCCCGCCTTGGTAAACCACTCGATATTTTCATCCACCTGGGGGATACCGGTTTTTAACACGTTAAGAGAGGGGGCGTTTTTCTCCTCCCTCAGCTCCGTATATCCGTAAATTTCCTGAACGGTCTTGCCAATCATTTCCTCTTGATCCAACTGTTCCAGACGAGCCGCCGCACGGTTTACATAAATCACAATGCCGTCCTGATCTACGATATAAACGGCTTCGTTGAGATAATCTAACACCCTTAACAAGATTTCCAATGAAAGTTGAAGTTTCATCACAGCCCCCTTTATATCGCAACCAATGTTACTATTTTACATATAAGAGTAACTTTTATTACGGTAATAAAAGTTACGGTTTAAAATTTTTTAAAAATATTTCACGGACAAAATTCGCACCAAGACAGAAATCTGCTTTTATTATAGCTTATACACATGGGAAAGTCCAGTATACAGAATATTTTTCTTCGTTGGTCTGTTTGGCACGTCCCTTGCAATATCAATAAGTGTTCACGACATTCACAACGAAGGAAAAATATTAAACATTCATGGAGGTCATTATGATTGAATTTAGGATTTTGGACGATGCAAAATTACAAGAAATCGTCGATGCCAGTTATCATATTCTGGAAACCATTGGCGTCGAAGTCAACAATGAAGAAGCTCGGAATCTTTTACAAGATGCAGGATGCACCGTAGAAGGCACCAGAGTGACCATTCCCCGCACCGTTGTGGCCAAAGCATTGGAAACGGTTCCCGCTTACATCAAAATTTACGACCGCAACGGCAACGAAGCCATGGATCTTGGCGGCAAAAACAGTTATTATGGCGCAGGCCCCACCTGCCCCAATTTCATGGATTCTCGCACCGGAGAACGGAGATTATCCCAGAAATCCGATGCCGCCGAAGCCGCTTTGGTCTCCGATGCTTTGCCCAACATCGACTATGTGATGTCCCTGGTCATGATCCAGGACCAGACCCGCGGCCTTGCCGACGTTCATGAAATGGACGCCATGGTGAGAAACAGCACAAAACCTATTGCCACTTGGGCATTTAACGGCCACAATACCGAAGCCATCATTGAAATGGCGGCGGCGGTCAAAGGGAGTCTTGAAGCATTGCAGGAAAAACCTTTCCTCATTGTTTACGCAGAACCCACCACGCCTTTGAGCCATTGCAAAGAAGCTTTGGACAAAGTAATGATCCTGGCTAAAAATAAAATTCCCTGCATTTACACGCCTGGAATGTTGATGGGCGCCACCGCTCCCGTGACTTTGTCGGGAGCCATGTCCGTAGGGACTGCCGAATGTCTCACCGGTCTGGTGGTGAGCCAGTTGGTCCAACCCGGTGCTCCTTTTATCGCCGGTTGCGCCGGAAATCCCATGGATATGAAACATATGAAAACACCTTACGGATCCCCGGAAAGTATCCTGATCCACGGCTGTTCCGGTGAATTATGGCGCTACCTCGGCGTCCCCTCCTTTGGTCTGGCAGGCTCCCCGGATTGCAAAACCGTTGACGCCCAAGCCGGAATGGAAACTGCAATGCAGGTATTTATCAGCGGCGCCACCGGCAGCAACCTCATTCACGACGTAGGGTTCATGGATTACGCTTTGACCGGTTCCTGTCATCAGTTGGTCTTTACGGATGAAGTCATCAGCCATGCCCGCCGTCTCTTCCGCGGTATTGACGTTGACGCAGAACACTTGGCTTATGAAACCATCAAAGAAGTGGGGCCCAATGGCAATTTCCTGGGAGAAGAACACACCTTCCGTCATTTCCGTGATGAAATTTGGTCTCCAACCCTCAGTGAACGCCGCTCTTATGAGGAATGGGAAGCCGACGGCGCAAAGGACATGAAACAAGTCGTCGCCGAAAAACTTGTAGAAATTCTCGATAATCATCAACCCGAACCCCTTTCCGAAGAAATTCTCGCAAAATTAGACGCCATTGTCCAGCGGGAAGAAGAACTGCTAAAATAAAGGCTTCGATTGCCGGGAGGATGCGCAAAATGCGCATCCTCTTTTTTGCGCCGAACTCCCGCGCTCCACAGTCTTTGAGTCACCAGGAATCAATGAGCAAGAAAAATTGCACCTTTGGCATAAAATTTGCAACAAAATATTACAGTAGGAGAAAAATATCAAACAAAGGAGAGATGGACAATGAAACAATTGGATGAAAAAAAGAGACGGCATTTTCTAAACAACTGGGTATTTTGGCCGCCCTTTCTGGTGATGGTACTCTGCATTGCTCTCAGTTTCCTTAACCAGGATGCCTTCGCCACTGCAATGAACCAGGGCTACCTTTGGGTCAGTCATTGGTTAGACTGGCTTTATCTTCTGGTGGGGCTTGCTTTCGTTGCGGTAGCGGCATTCATTTTATTTTCCAAAGCGGGAAGCATCAAGTTCGGCGGCAAAGACGCGAAACCCAAGTTTACAACATTTCAGTGGTTTGCTATGAGTCTCTGTGGAGGCATTGCCATTGGCATTGTATTTTGGGGTGTGGCGGAACCCATTCAATTTTTGGCGGAACCCAATAACGGCATCGAACCCTTTAGTTCCGAAGCAGTGCTGTTTTCCATGTCTCAAGTATATTTCCACTGGTCATTCACTCCTTATGCTCTTTATACCCTGGCTACGATCCCCATTGCCCTGGCAGTATACAATTACCATCAAAAAATGTCCATTGGTTCGGGACTCTATTTCCTCATTGGCGACAAATGCAACGGCCCCATCGGCAAAGCAGCGGATGCTTTTTCGCTATTTGCTCTTCTGGGCGGTATGGCGTCGGGTATGGGTTTAGGCTTGATGCAGATCGCCAGCGGTCTTGAATTCTCCACGGGGTTAGAACCTTCCAGGCTCGTTTGGGCGTTGATCGCCGTATTTATCGTAGTTACCTTTACCTTTTCCAGCAAACTCGGTCTGGATAAAGGATTAAAATGTCTTGCGGACCAAAATTTAAAAATCTATATTATTGTTCTCGCCTTTATTTTTATCGTAGGTCCCACAGCCTATATTCTAAAAATCGGCACCGAAAGCATGGGTACTCTGGTTACGACGTTCTTCCAAAAGTCTACTTATCTGGGAGCGGCCAATGGAGAAGACTGGTCCCGCTGGTGGACAATCTTTTATTGGGCCATGTGGATCGTTTACGCCCCAGTCATCGGGATTTTCCTCACCCGCCTTTGTTACGGCAGAACCGTGCGGCAATTCTTGCTAGTGAATTTGGTGGCCCCAGCCATTTTCGGTATCATTTGGTTTACAATTTTCGGCGGTACTGCCATTCATATGCAGCTGGAAAATATCTTCGATCTTTGGTCTGTCTTCCAGGATAAGGGACTGGAGAGCGCGGCATTCTCCTTCTTCCAACAGCTACCGCTTGGGACGATCCTGGTTTTCGTGTTCCTGGTGGTCATTGTCATTTCCTTTGTCACCATGGCCGATTCCATGACCTCGGTGGCGTCGATTATGAGCACCAAAGGCTTCCAACATGAAGACGGGGAGCCTCCCACGGTTTTAAAGGTCGTTTGGGGCGTTACCATAGGCACCATGGCCTGGGTCATGATTAGTTTCGCCGGCATTGATGGCGCCCGAATGCTGACTGTTTTGGCCTCCCTTCCTCTGCTGTTTTTGATGATTGCTCTTTTGGCTTCCACGCTGAAAGGTCTTTACGGAAAACAGGATCAAGAATAATGAATCGATCAGAGAAAGGACGAAGATTTGCGCAATCTTCGTCCTTTTTAATCAGCACGATTATGGTAAATATCAACGGAACTTAAATGCCTTCAGAAAACATATTTACTCCGCGAGAGCCGGAGCAATAATCTCCAATAATTGCTCCGGAGTGATATCATCAGTGACATTTACGCGAGGCAATTTTCTCAAGCTTTGGGGGTCCCCTCGCGCAAGTTGGGCAATACCGTGATTGGCCGCCACGGTAACGACGACGCCAAGTTCGCCAAGGATCTGTTCTGACCAAGGATGGTGAAGTCCGTAAGGATAAGTAAAAACCAAAATCCCTTTTTCAGCAGAATCCTCATCAATCAGCGCAACAGAAGTTTCAAAATCTTTTTTTAACGCAGCAGCATAGGACTCTTTACTCTCACCCTCAAAAGGCAAAACACCCTTGCGGCAATCCGTGCCATCAAACTCCTTTACCTGATGCATATCAAAGGAATGGGAATTTAAATGAATCGTGCCATGGGCCATCCATGGTTCTGCCTCCTGCAGGGAAAAGTGCGGTATGATTTCCCGGCCGGTGTCTTTATATACGGATTTTCCCAAAGAACAACCAATGACCGCGATTTGTGCACAGAACCCATAGTCTTTCAGAATCGGCGCTCCAAAAGTCAAATTATTTTGGTAGCCATCATCAAAAGTAATGATTACGGGTTTTTCCGGCAAGGCAGCCTTTTGTTCCACAAAGGCATATAAATCACTATAAGAAACCGTTTGGTATCCCGCGTCATAAAGCGCCTGCATATGTCCTCGGAAAGTATCCTTCGTGACAACGATCGGCGTGACCTCCGCGGGATCTTCCGTAATTGAATGATATAACAAAATGGGAACGGATACAGTATTTCTATTTAAGGCCTCGATCTCCTTTACAGCTTCAGAGACGATATTGGGCAGAGGACTTCCCCCCGCGTCACCCAAAGTCATGGTCCGCACCATTTTAGCGTTGGCATCTACAGCATAATTCTCAGAAACGCCAAAAGCGACCCCAATAGTTGCGACCACACAAAAAACGGCAAAGAATATAAACCACCGATTTCCTTTTTTATGTTGGTTTTTTCTCATTGCCTGCTTCCGGCCTCCTGCACTTTATACAACAAACTGTACTTTAATAATTGTTGATTATACCATTTATCCTTTTGCATTACAAGTATTTTCTTACGAAAGTCAAACTTTTACAGAAAATTGGGAATCTTTCTCCACGGTTTTGGCAAAGAATGACGTTGTGCTTTTCATGGTTTGTGGTATCATTAAAGTGAGGTGAGAAACCATGAAACATTTGGCAGACTGCCATGTCCATTTGGGCTATGGCAATTTTCGCAAAGAGCAGCGGAGTGATAAATATCAAGGCACGGATCTAGACCATGCCTATAATAACTTATTGCAGTACAAAGATGCGGGAGTGACCTTCCTCCGGGATGGCGGCGACAGGAATCTGAAAGCATTTCGCCTGCGTGAAGATGCCGCAAAACTGGGGATCACCTTAAAAAGTCCCGGCAGGGCCCTGGTGCGCCAAGGCTGTTACGGCAAAAATCTCGGGGAAGCTGTCGCCACCATAGACGATCTCAAAAGGGAGTTGGAGTTCCTTTTAGCATCGGGAGTGGATCTTTTTAAGGTTGTGCAGTCAGATCTTGTGGAAGTTAACGGCGCCACCCAAAACGAAGTGCCTTTTTTCAGCGAAGCAATGCTGGCTTTGATCGTAGAAACAGCGCATCAAAACGGTCTCACGGTGATGGTCCATGTCAATTTCCCCGGCCCCATTGCTACGGTGATCGACGCCGGGGCCGACACCATTGAACATGGTTATTTTATGACGGAAGACCTGCTTTGGGCGATGAAAAAAAAGGGCATCGCCTGGACGCCGACGTTGGCCCCCTTTGACAATGCTCTGACTTACGATGTCTGGATCCCCGGATGGAAGCGAGAACTTGTTGCCAATGTAGTGCAAAATCATAAAGCCATGGTAAAAAAGGCAGCGGAAATCGGTGTAACAATTTTGGCCGGTAGCGACGGCGGTACCAGCATTTGCCCTCATGGTCGCTGTTCCCTGGACGAACACCGCATTTTAAAAGAACTCATTGGCCCCAAGTTTAACCTTACACTTCCCACATAATCAACGAATAAATAAAAACCACCCTATGCGGGTGGTTTTTGGTCTCTTTGGGAAAAGTTCTTTGGAAACGCGATTCCATCTTTGCCGTCATCTTTCAGACGGATTGTATTACATCGGACTCATTGCGGAAAGAGAACCACTTCTGTTTTACAAATATGATCTTTGTCTTCAAAACGAATTGCACCGTGGTTTCGCTCTACAGCCTCTTTCACATTGGTCAGACCGATGCCGTGGGAAGCGGTATCGGCTTTGGTGGTTACGGGCAACCCGTTCTTGAAGTGCATTTCTCCGATATAAGGATTGACAACGGTAATATACAGGCAACCCTTTTCCCAGGTGATATCAAGGTCGACGGTGCGTGGCTCCGGTACTTTTTCCGCGGCTTCGATGGCATTATCTAACAGATTCCCTAAAATAATTACGCAATCCCTGTTGGAAATTTCCAACTTTTCGGGGATAGCCAAGTGAATATCAAAACGAATACCCCTGTTCTTTGCCTCGTGAAATTTATAATTCAAAATGCTGTCAATGGTCGTATTGCCGCTAAAAATTACTTCATTTTCCAAGAACCGAGAGGAAAAGGTCTCATGAAAATAGACTTCCAATTCTTGATATTGCTTTTTGGCAATGAAAACGTCCATAGCGATGACATGGTTTTTGAGGTCATGGCGAAAACCTCTCATAGTAGATAAAAAGGAATCCATAATTTCGAGCTGATGACTGTAATAAGCATTTTCCTGTTCAATTTGTTGTTTTTCGATTTTGCCGGAGGCGTAAGCCACAATCATATCGTAGAGATAAAAGGCTGCCAGATTAATTAAAAGCGCCAAGAAACAGCAGACAGCGACACTCCTTGTGTCCAACACGTCCAAGCTCAAAATCATGAGAATCATATAAAAAGAAGCCACGGGGATGATTAACAGAAACAACCAGTGAACCAAGGGCAGTTTGATTTGAGATCCGGCAGATTCTCTGTGGCCAAGAATAAATACAAACAAATACATGAAGACCGTGGTAAAGATTGGTCCGTAAAT
>CAJFVQ010000011.1 GCA_904420535.1 Candidatus Cryptoclostridium obscurum | reverse complement strand
GCCCAGCGCTCTGTACTGAAAATCGCAAGGGATTTGGGGATCAGCTCTCCAACGACAATATGGAGCGCCGTCATTACGATAAAACCAATGGCTACAGCAATGGTAGAGATCATAGCAGAACTTAAGCCAAGAGGCTCAAGAAGTGGACGAATCAAGTCTGAAATCGCAGGTTCCCCCAACCAACCAAGGGCCAAAGATGCCAAGGTGATCCCCAGCTGGCAGGCGGATAGATAAGCATTTACATTGTTGGATACCAGTTGGGCATATTTTGCCCCAACGGCACCGTTAGCGACCAGCATATCTACTTGCGATTTTCTGATACGAACCAAAGAAAATTCTGCTACAACAAAAAACGCATTCATCAATAAAAAGAAAACAACCAAAATCAAGCTTATCGCAATCGACATTTCTATTCTCATTCTCCTTTGAATGTTATAGGTATTATTCCTATATAAAACATAAAAAAAGACGCAACTCAATAGAGAGCATAGCTGCTCTCCTTGTTGCGAACTCAATCTGCCATATATAATTCAACAACGGGCGACGTAGATAAAGGAACCTCGTCCAAGAATGATTCTCCTTTCATGCTATTATCTAATATTTATTATTATATCAAAAGAAAAAATTATATCAAGACGTCTTCTTAATTTTTTTCAATTTATCTCAAAATATTCACAAAAAATACATATTATTTATTTTTTAGAATTATCAAAAAAGAGGTAAGGGCCTCCCTTACCTCTTTTTGATAAATGATTGTTAATCGTTATCAGTTATTATTCACCGATATTTTTCGTGCTTCGACGATACCGATCAAGAAACGGTAACGTAAGGCGGGCCCCAATTGAAATGGTTACGATGCCGTGTCCAATGCCCACCGTTCCCCAGTCTGCCGGGTCGTTGTAAACAGCTTTCCGGAGTCCTCATCTTTCCATGTCACCGAATAATAGCTAACTTCATAATAAGGAGTTTCAACATCGCCGCCTGTACAGAAATAGTTTACGTATAATTCATTCGATTGGACAGTCGAGGACAATACCGTGTCGAAATCATTGGGAGAGATTTCAGTGGCGCTATCAATCTCCATAGCGTCTTCGTCAAAAGCATAATACTCCATGGAATTCACGGTAAAGTCCGCGGTGCTGACGGCGAAGCCAAGATCTTCCAAGACCGCCTTAGTTCGTTCACAGGCGTCGTAGATGGGGGCGCTGATCTCCCAAACATAAATGGGAGTTTTGCCAGTTCCGATACCGGCTTGATCCAGTGTTTCATAATCCGCGGCAATTTGGATGAGACCAATGACCGGAGATTCTTTCATCATATCAAAGGTTAAATCGTTCATATCCTGGCGGTACGCTTCAAGAAGAATTTCCTGTTTTCTCTGGAGAACGATCCGGTATCAGTTTCCAAAGCGTAGAGTTCAACGGTGGAAATAAGCATATATTCTTGATCCAAATATGCCAGCTGCTGTTGACGGAAGGATTCATTGGTCACAATAGTCTCCACCGCGTCAATGGTTTCTCTTTTATCAACGCAGGTATAATGACGGTAGACTGTTTTTCCATTTTTTAATACAAAGGCAATGGAAACATCTGTGGGAATTATCTCATCCTCTGTCACAAGAATATTATCTCCATCCTTCTCTACATGATCATAATATTCTAAATGCTCGATGCCGCTCCGAGCCAACTCCATCGCGGCAGCAATTTCATCTTCCTCATCCAGAGCAAACCGCTGGTTTTCCTCTTCAAAGTTATTGGTCACTGGCATACTGCCGCCGGAATCGTATGCTGTCAGCATCCCATCACCATAAACGGAACATTCCGGAAATTGAAGCACAACTTTGGCGACATCGTTTTCATCGGGCAAATAAGAATCATACTCCGTGAGATCCAGAGCGGGGACTGCAATCATCGCCGCGGTCACAACAAGAGAAACGATGACTCCCAGCCAATTCGTTTTTAGAGCCCCAATATCAAAGGCAAAAATCACCTCAACGACGCGATTAATCAGGATAACCCCGAAAATTGTACCGAGAATAAACCATGCATCGAGAATTTCTGTGGAATAAGACATGGAATTCAAAAAGACACCAAGGCAAATACCTCCAGCAATGGAGAGGGGATATTTTATCAGTGGCTTAAACCAGGGAAACGCAATGGCTTTCCCCGCCGTTTCACTGGGACGAATCCGATAGAGGAGCAGACCAATACCGGTAAAAACAACAGCCACGACAAAGGAAATCACCATGGCCCACCACGGTTCCGGTTGATATTCCATCGCCACCATCAGATAATGGATCACCGGAGACGACCAGAAAAGCAACTGATCCCAAATGGCACCGGCCATCATAAAAGTTGCATAAAAAGAAGACATGATGAGATAAACCAAAAGCAATATCAAAGGGAAAATAAAGAACAGGTAAACCACAGTACATATTTGCACTAGGGTATTACCGGTGAGAATCGCCGCCAGCACTGTAAAACTGTAAACCAGCAAAAAATATACAATAGGACGTAAAAGTCCCGACCAAATCATCGCAGAGGTGAGATAACGGAAATCGCCGAACATCGCGATAATCAAGAGGCTGATGAGATAGAAAAAGATATAGGGCAAAATCACCGTTGCCACACCGGCAAAATACTGCGCCAGATAGAATCGTCCTCGACTCACTGGGAGACAATGATAGAAATCAACTTTTTGTTTATTATGAAGATAGCGGAAAAAGATTAATCCGCATAGTACCGCCAGACCAATCATAATCATGGCAGTTAACACGTTATAGCTTAATAATTGCTCCAAAGAAGAAGTAACATCGGAAACAAAACTAAGATTCTTTTTCTCATAAAGCATATGATACCGCTGAAGCATCAAGGTGAGGGGCACGGCTTGAGAAAAAAAGAACAATACCGTTGTAAAGCAAAGGAACCAGATTCTATTTTTTACCGCCTGAAAAATCAATCCCAGTTCAGAGCAGCAATTTTTTAAGATCATAACCCTTCACCTCCGTTTCACTGATAAAGATTTCTTCCAATGTTAGGGGCAATGTCTCTATAAACAAAGGATTTTCCCGTTTTAAAATCGTCATGATATCATCGATGTCACCACGGATCACAAGGGTATAGAGGGAACCCCTGCGATCCATCTTTAAAATTTTCAGATCCGCAAAATGCTCTTTCATAATTTCATGGTCGAACACTGCTTGAATTTTATGAATTGATAATTTCATATCGTCCAAGTCTTTCGACAGGAGCACACCGCCTTTATGTAAAAGGCCAATATGGTCGCTGATATCTTCCAGTTCCCTCAAATTATGAGAAGCTACAATCACTGCCATCGCTCGCTCAGACAGCGCCGACGCCAGCAGGCTTTTTACACCTTGACGAATGACGGGATCAAGACCGTCAAAGGTCTCGTCACAAAAGATGTACTTTGTTTTGGTAGATAAAGCCGTGATAACAGCCACTTGTTTTTTCATCCCTTTGGAGAGGGTATTTAGCTTTCTTTGCGGTTCCAAATCAAAATTTTTCAATAAATGAAGAAAATATGACTCGTCAAAATGTGGATAGAATCGTTTATAATAATGAGCCATTTGCAATGGAGTAGCGTTCCCGAAATAATAAGTTTCATCGGGAATAAAAAACAGACGCTCTTTTACTGTCACATTTTCGAATACGGGGGCGCCATCTATCGAGACATCGCCCTCATCTTGCCGTATGATTCCAGCCATAATCCGGAGCAATGTAGACTTTCCCGCGCCGTTAGTTCCTACCAAACCGAAGATTGAGCCGTCTTTGATTTCTAAATTTACACGATGCAGCGCTTTGACATCATCAAAAGTTTTGGAAACTCCTTTGATCTCAATCATTTCGGATCACCCTCTTTCTTTTGACCACTTTGATGCCGTTGATAAGAGACAGAAATGGCATCGTGCAATTCTTCTTCCTTCATTTCCAAAGTAATGGCTTGTTCCACCAAGGAGTCAACTTCTGTTAAAAGAATTTCTTTTTTAGCTGAGGTCAACCGTTCAAAATCTTCATTAATGAAAGAACCTTTCCCCTGAATGGAATAGGTTGTCCCCCGTTTTTCCAACTCAAGATAGGCCCTCTGAATGGTATTAGGATTGATAGACAATTCCATAGCCAAATTGCGTACCGACGGCAGTTGTTCATTGGGTTTTAAAACCCCTTTTAACACCAAATCTTCAATACCATCGATGACTTGTAAGTAAAGAGGGCGTTTATCTTTTAGATCGAGAACGATCACGTTGTCTCCTCCTTTCGCCGAAGATTGGGATATGTACCTACTGTATTGATATCATTAATACAGTTAAAGTATAGTATACTGATTCATCGATGTCAATAGCGGGCACAAAAAAACTTTTTTCGTCATTCTCTATGTTGGTTCATGATTCTTCTTTCTGGAAATATCATCGAGGCTATGTCATAATATAACTACTAACTGCGTTTCAGAAAGGAAGGTAGTTTTATATGAAAAAAGCAGCAGCACTATTCACCTTGGTATTTTCAGCTTTGCTGTGCTTTTCCGCCTGTGAAAGTGAAACCAGGGAAACAATCAACGAAACGGGGACAAGTCTCACCGTCGGTAATGAAATCATCACCAGCCAATTGATGGACTACAGTGAAATGCTGGGCCGCAGCGAGGGCGATCTCATCGCCCAAAAGGGAGAGGGAGAAATCCGCGTAGACAGCAGCGGCGATATTGCTAGCCGCAGCTATGATGAAAATGTATTGGGTTTTATGGGAAATGTGTACTATATTTTTACGGCAGGAAATGAAGAACTGATTATTGACGAAGTAATGGTAGTGTTTCGCGGTGTCACATTTTCCGACGCCGTAACCGGTATCAGCCAACAACTTGGCGATGCCGCCTCGGTGGTAAACCAAGAGAATACCGCCGACGCTTATTGGAACTGCTTTGATTGTCAGTATCATCTGGCCAAATATGAAAACGCCCTTATGCTTTCCGTCCATCACTGAACCTGAATCAACAAAAAAATTACTTTACAGAGCAAATATCCCCTGCTATACTATATGTTGATTTCATATGAAGCAGGAAAGGAAAGACCCATGTTTGCAACTATCGTCAATGCTGCGACGATTATTGTATGCAGTATTTTGGGGGTTGTTTTTAAAAGCAAACTCAATCCCCGTTATACAGACTCCATTTTAACAGGACTTGCCATCGTTGTGTTGATTCTCGGAGCAAGTTATGCTTTGAACACCGAAGACGTCCTAGGAATGATCGTCTGCATGTCCCTCGGCACCCTATTGGGGGAAGGGCTTCGCATTGAAGAACGGATGGAACGCATGGGCGATGGGATCCGCCGAAGGATTCTGCCGAAATCGGGGGCAAACAACTCCTTTACTGAGGGATTTATGTCCGGTTCCCTTCTCTTTTGCATTGGCTCTATGGCCATTGTGGGTTCCATGGAAGCGGGAATCAACGGCAATCCCACCATCATATTATCTAAGTCAGTCATTGATGGCATTGCCGCAATCTCTCTTTCCATGACCATGGGGATCGGCGTTGCCTTTTCCGGAATCAGCGTTCTTCTTTACCAGGGAATGATTACTTTATTGGCCTCAATAGCCGCTCCCTATCTACAAGATACCGTAGTCCTTGAGATGTCCGCCATAGGCGGTATCCTTATGATCGGTATTGCTATCAATATGCTAAAACTTAAAAAAATTAAGGTAGGAAATATGCTGCCAGCAGTTTTCCTACCCATACTTTATCAACCAGTTGTCGCGCTCATTACAAAGCTTTTTTAAACGCTTTGAAAGCCGCGGGAATGGCGTATTGTTCCAAATCTGTTTTCTCCACCCAGATGAGATCCAGCGGTTTCTTTTTCTGTCGGAACCAAATTTCATAACCAATCATATGCCACTCTATGTGGGTAAAGACGTGCTTTGCTTTGCCCACTTTTTTTATTTTGGCTCCCGGGAAATGTTCGATCACTTCTTGCTCTGTCCAATGTCCCAACGCATTGGGAAACTCCCAAAGATTCGCAAGAAGTCCTTCCCTATCTCTACGATGAAGTGCAACGGCATTGTCATAACGTAGAAGGAAGACCGTTTTCTCCTCAATTTTCCGAGATTTTTTCCCGGACTTTACAGGGATCTCTTGCCAATTACCTTCAGCATTGCAACAGCAAAGCTTGCGCCAAGGGCATTCCTCGCAAAGAGGGGCACCGTTGGGAACACAAACAATAGCCCCCAACTCCATCAAAGCCTGGGTAAAATCACCGGCGCGATCCCGAGGATAGATCTCTTTCAGCCATTGTTCCACGGTGGTTTTTAATCGTTCCTCGGCAATATCATCCCTTCGGCCGAGAAGACGCATGATGACTCGCAAGACATTTCCGTCTACAGCAGGATAGGGCAGTCCAAAACCGATGGAAGCAATGGCGCCTGCAGTGTAACGCCCAATACCAGGTAAAGACAGTAAGGAACGATGGTCCCCTGGCAAAACTCCGCCGTACTGTTCTGTCACTATTTTCGCGGCCTTGTGGAGCATATCGGCACGGCGATAATATCCCAAACCCTGCCAAAGACAGTATACCTCATCGCGATCTGCCGCAGCAAGGGTAGGAATATCGGGAAATCTCTCTAAAAAGCGGCGATAATATTCCTTCACCGCTTCTACCCTCGTTTGCTGAAGCATGATTTCGGAAATCCACGTCTCATAGGGAGAGACGTTTCCGCGCCACGGCAACTCTCTTTGATTTGTATCATACCACAATAAAAGCGGCTCACGTGCCGCTTTTAATTGTTCATAGACTTCATGATCCATGAGATAACGCCCCCGCAGATAAAAATCCGTAAGCGGATTCCGCCGAAAGCACCGCTGATTTAATAGCTCTTGCCATGACATCGGCAGCCAAAGTTCCCACAACATCAGTCATTGCTTCCACCTCACCGGCAGCCATGGCAAAAATCGTATCACCGTCATTGGAAGTATGGACAGGCATAATCCCACGAGCATAGCCATTATGAGCCATGGAAGCCACTTTGGAAGCGGCGGCTTTGGTCAACTTTGCATTGGTCACAATACAGCCGATGGTAGTATTGCCACGAAAAACATCAAAAGAGGTATCGGCCATCTGATAAATTGCATCGCGAGTTGATACAATTTCTGTGCCCTCCTCATTCAGAAGTCCTGCAAGATTTTTTCCCGTTTCATGATCTACCACGTTACCCAAGGCGTTCACCGCCACTACGGCGCCAACCTTCACATCACCGGCTTGGGCGGCATAAATTCCCAAGCCCGATTTCATCGCCCGCTGAGGCCCCAACAATTTTCCTACGGTAGCGCCGGTTCCGGCGCCAACGTTGCCCTGGCGGGGAGTTTCTTTCTCCGCATTGACTAACGCCTGATACCCCATTTCCCGATCGGGACGGCATTTGGGATTTCCTACCACCAAATCAAAAAGGCAAGCAGATGGTACAATAGGGACGACGCCAACTTGAACGTCAAAACCAATGTTTCGTTCTTCCAAATAGGACATGGCACCGTCGGCCGCCGCGAGGCCATAAGCGCTGCCGCCACTGAGCATAACACAATGAATTCGCTCCACTGTATTCACAGGATTCAATAAATCCGTTTCCCGAGTAGCGGGAGCTCCTCCCCGAACGTCAACACCGCCCACAGCTCCCGATGGGCACAAAATTGCCGTACATCCGGTACCACCTTCTTGATCCTGTGCGTTTCCCACAAAAAATCCGTCAATATCTGTAATGGTAATTTCCTTCATATGCCACACTCCTTACAGTGTTCCCATACCCATCACAACTTGAATCAGGGCAATGATCACGCCAACAACAGCTTCCCCCCCAAGCAAACCGGAAGCCACAATCAGCCCGGTGCCATTGTCGCTCCATTGAGGTTTGGCCTTATCGAAAATCAACTTCAACATACCGCCGAGAAACGCAGTAAAAGACATATAAAAGGGCAGATAGATCCCTAACCCCAACGTCATAACGGGCAATCCTACAACATACAAAATCACACCGGCAACCAATCCGATCCAGAAAGCCGGCAAATTAGGAATTCCCCCCACCATGGCGGCAACAACGCCGGCTTGGGGGGCTGGAAGCTCCGTACCGCCAAAGGCCGATACACCATAGGCCTTAATGAGAATGAATAGAATCCCAATGGATACAACAGAACCGACCAATCCTCCAATGACTTCTCCAAGCCACTGGGCTTTGGGATTGGATTTGACAATATATCCTGTTTTAAAATCGTTCATCACATCGCCAACCAGACCACAAGCCACCGCAACAATAGCCGCGACAAAAAAGGCTTCGGTTTGGCCGATATTGGAAGCTACTTTTGCAGCTAAAAGCACGATCACCCCGAAAACTTCCATAGGATTAATTCCCGACTGCCCCACAATCTGAGCAGACATGGAAGTGGCAATCCAAACGCCGAGAATGGTAATAATGCTGGCGATGATTCCCATATCCAAAGCAAAGGTAAACACGAAGGCCAGAATCACCATAACAAAGGGAGCCCAACGCAAATTGATGATCCCTTCGGACATTCGTTTTTTTGAAAACATAGGGCCGAAAATAGCCTTGGCCTGGGGAAGAATGCCCTTAACAAGAATCCCAATACCAGTACCGACCATGACTCCCATACCGAGACTGGATTTAATTCCGGAAGCCGTTGTCAAATCCCAGAATCCCAGTTCTGTGCCACCAAATACAATGCCGATATCACCAATGAGCGCACCGATGAACCAAACCGTCAAAAACAACGGTCCCACAAGATACCCCACTGATAACATCATGGGAGACATATAAAGACCAAAAGTAACGCCGGGAATGGCAACGCCTCCTGTAACTAAGGTAGGTATTTTCCCAAACCAATCGCGAATCACCGTCCAAAGAGCGGCAAATCCCATCGAACCAAAAAGCAGGCCGGATTTTTTGCCGCCTTGGTCTCCGATGATTAAAGTTTCCGCTGCGGCTTGTCCCATCGGATAAGGCAATTCCTTTACCTCAATAAAGTACTTACGAATCAGAGCCGTAAAAATCAGCCCTAAAATGACGCCACTCATGGAGACGATCACCAAAGGTAAATACGAAACCACGGCATCGGGGTCCAGCATCCAAATACCGGGGATGGTAAATGCGATCCCTCCAGCAACCATAGCCCCGGCGGACATCGCTGTATGGGTAACATTGATTTCATTGATATTTGTGTGACCGCAAATTTTCAAAGAAAACATGGAAACCAAAGCCACAAAAATAATCGGCCAGGGCAAAGCTCCCATTTTTAGCGCCACATACATGGAAGACGTGGTGATAATCATAGCACCAATGGTACCGATAATCATTCCACGCAGGGTAAATTGTTCTTTAAAACTCTTTGCGTATTGCACTTCTTTCTCAGACATTAAAACCACCTTTCCACTATTTCACTTTCTGTAAATTCCTTACTGTCATCATATATTTTCATATTTTAAAACAATACTTGTTCATCTATTTGCTGAATTAGAAAAGATTATATCGAAAATCACAAGATTTGGCAAGACAATCTTTGGTTTTGCCAAATATTTGAAATATCCGACAGTAAGGCAAATTTTTCAAGAAAAGGTAGCGCCTTCGCGCTACCTATCTTTCCGCCTTTTTGAAAACTTATCATTATTTCTCGGTCTCATCTGTTTTCTGCTCCGATTCTCCGGACTCTGATGGAGAATCGTTGGCTTCTGATGTCGGTGTTGAATCTACCGGAATTTCAATACCAGAGAAATCATCATCAGAAAGATCCCCTCCCCCCTCGTCTGAAACTTCCGCTTCTTCTTCATGCTCTTCTTCAGTTACCGGTTCCATGGAAGTTACCACAACTTCCTCTTCCGGCACCGCAAATTCGTCATCGGATTCTTCCTCCACATTACCGCCTTTGATCCATTCAATTTTTCCCTTCAAGTCTTCAATTTCCTTACGATAAGCGGTAACGGCTTCACAGTCTGTTGCCACAAAACCGGGGTAAGAACCCGATTCAGAACATGATTCGTAAACCGCTTTGCCAATTTTATAATATAAATCTTCTATCTGCCGTTCTTTCCCGCTAATTTTCATTTTTAACTTGCCAATCTCAGCCATTTCAGAGCCTTTTTCCACGGCCACTTCTGCAACCTGGGAGACTCGATTAACAGCCTTGGCCGCCTGTTTTTTCAAAAAATCAAAATTTGCCATAAAATCGCCTCCTGTTACTCTTATCATACTCCGAAACAACAAGAAAAAGCAATTAATTCTTCATTGTTTTTTTGTGTTCTTTTCCGCATCCCAAAGCCATTATTTGATCTTCATGGTACCGGTATCCACATAACGTTGGTGCCATGACAACGCCTCGTTGAGGATGTGAGGTGTTTGCAGAGGCCCTGACTTGCAAGCTCGTTCAAAATAATCACGCAGCATATCCCTGTAATCAGGGTGAGCGCAATTTTCAATAATACGTACTGCACGTTCTTTGGGGGTAAGTCCTCGAAGATCCGCGACTCCCCATTCGGTGACAATCACTTTTACATCATGCTCGGGATGATCTACATGGCTCACCATGGGTACAATGGTAGAAATCAATCCCCCTTTGGCAGTTGAGGGGGCCGCAAAAATAGAAAGATAACTTTCCCTGGCAAAATCGCCAGAACCGCCGAGGCCGTTCATCATGGAAGTTCCCGCAACGTGGGTGGAATTGACATTTCCATAAATATCGCACTCAATGGGGGTATTGATGGCAATCACGCCCAAACGACGAATCACTTCCGTATGATTACTGATTTCTTGAGGACGCAAAACCATATATTTTTTATAGTGGTTGATTTCTTTTTTTAATCGCACCAGTCCGCTGGGCGTCGGAGAGATGGCCGTACCTGAAACCATCGACACCTTTCCGGCATCGATGAGATCCATCACAGCTTCCTGTACAACTTCGGTGAAAAATTCCATATGCTCAAAGGGTGCCTCTGTCATACCGGATAAAACCGCATTTGCGACAGCGCCGACGCCGCTCTGAATGGGCAACAAATTTTTGGGCAAACGGCCATGCTCCACTTCTGACTGAAGGAAATCCATAATATGACCAGTCATCTGACGATACACATCATCTTCTCGGTTCATTTGACGGTGAGAATCCTCACGATTTGTGAACACAATTGCAGCAATTTTATTTTTTCCGCAGGAAATATAAGGTTTTCCAATGCGATCGCCCACATGACGGATGGGGATGACCCCTCGATGCGGAGGATTTTTCGGCATATAAATATCATGAAGACCGTAAAAGTCCATGGAATAGTCGGTATTAATTTCAACAATCACTTTGTCTGCCAAACGAATGGCTTGGGGCATAATGCCAACGGAACTGGCGGGAATAATGTCGCCTTTTTCCGTAATTCCCACAGCTTCTACAATGGCAAGATCAGGCTTTGGGAAGAAACCATACATTAGATCCTGAGGAAATTTTCCCAAATGAATATCGGCAAAATTGATATCGCCGCTGTTAATCGATGTTCTAACGGTTTTATTGGTAATAAAAGGAAAACGATGATCAATCAACCCGTTTTCCGCAAAAGCACCGTCCAATTCCACACCGGTAGAGGCACCACTGTAAAGATTTACTTTTAAAGTTTCACCGGTAGTCTTCACCCGTTCTACCAAAGCCAACGGCACTTCTTTGGGATATGATGATAAAGTAAAACCACTAACGGCAATGGTCATACCGTTTTGGATGATTTCCGCTGCCTCTTCCGGACTACAAATTTTATGTTTCAAAGCATCGCATAATAGATGGTCCTCCATGAAATATCACCCCTTAAAACTTATGTATCCAACAATATGAATAGTTTGATTATACAACAATCGACATATTTTTGCAAATTTATTTTCGCAACGCTTTATTATACAGCGAGATAATTAACAAGCTTCAGTCATACAATGAAAGAGAAAACCGCCGCATTGCAAATCCGGCGGCGGGGATTTCTTCAAAGTTCTTTTTCATTATGACAAATGTTTCATGAAACGAAATAATATGTGAAAACGCGGTCAATGATTAAAACAGTAAATCACAAGAAAGAAGGTTTTCCATGATACGTATTTCGGAAATGCAGGAAAAAGACATCATCAACATTGCCGACGGCCGTTATTTGGGTCGCCTAAAAGATATTGAAATTGACTTACAAGCGGGTAAAATACGCAGCATCGTTTTGCCGAATCACGGAGGAAACGGTTTCCTTCGCCGTAAGGAACAAATTACCATCAACTGGAATCAAATTAAGAAAATCGGTTTCGATGTTATACTCATCGAAAGTTTTGGTCAACAAGTTCCCACCTATCTTTTGGAAGAACCCTACGATCAATCCTGAAACAGAACTTTGGCGGCAGCGGCAATATGATGGCGATCCGTACCGCAGCAGCCGCCTAAAATTCGGATACCGCATGATTTCAAAATCGCAATGCCGCTAGCAAATTCTTCTGGCGTCATATCATAAACGGCTTTTCCCTCCACCACTCTGGGAACGCCGGCATTGGGACATGCAATAAGAGGAATTTCAGCACTAGCCGCCAGGGGTGCCATCAATTCCGCCAAACGCTCTGCGGAAATATCGCCGCAGTTATGCCCCAGGGACTCAATTCCCAACGGCATTAAAGTTTCGTAAGCCTGTTCCAATGTCTCGCCCATTAACGTGGCACCGTTAGGATTTAAAACCACACTGGCAATGACGGGCAGATCCGAATAGCGGCGTACCGCCCGTACTGCCGCCGCCAATTCCTCCAAACTGTAAAAGGTTTGAATAGAAAAGCCGTCAACACCGCATTCCAAAAGAATTCTGATTTGGGCAGCAAAAGACTCTTCCGCATCGGCGGGAGTCAATGGGCCGAAGGGCTCCAGCATCAACCCTGTGGGACCAATGTTGGCCAATACATAAGCCTTACCACCGGCGGACTCCTTTGCCAAGGCGACGCCCCGTCGATTGATCTCTTCCCAGTCGTAGTCGGGAATGTGCATTTTAGCGTAAATCGGGTTCATACCAAAGGTACAGGCCTGGATCAAAGTTGCTCCAACCTCCACATATTCTCTTTGAATATCCCGAACCAAATCCGGATAAAGCAAACAGGAAAGAGCACCGGGAACAACGCCGCCCCGTTTGATCAGTTCCGGTCCAGTACCTCCACAATGGAGAATCAATCGCTCCTCTTTTAAAAAATCTTTTAATGGTTTCACTATTTCCACCTCAATTTCATCAATATCATTATTTCAGAATTATTCTCCCGATACGATCAGCAGATCAGAAAGTTTTTGCGGTTTTTCTTCACTCCATAAATAAATTTCCGTTTCTTCATCGGAAAGACTGTGAAAGGCTGTAAGAGCCACGGTGGCCGCAGATCCCAGAACCGCAGAAAAATCGCTGTTTTCATCACCGAAATACCGCTCCAAATCATCAACGTTATCGGAACAAAGCTCTGCTTCGGAAGCCCCTTGGGGCAGCATCACCACGATCGAAGATTCCTTTGCAATCTGTCGCAATTTTTGCATCGTCGATTCTATCATGGATAAATCCGTCGCAGTATCAAAAACCAGCGGCGCCACGGTAATACCCGGCATAGAATAGCTAAAATAGGTCATCAAAGCACCTAAATCATTGCAGCGGTTTAATGTCTCATTATCGGAAACGGCTCCCATCTGATCAAAATATTTTAAAAAATCTCGATTTACATTGGTAACCCCATAGGCGGTTTGCCAATGTTCATCTCCGTAAAGAGGGACACTACCAATACCGTCTTGAAAGCAAATTAAAATCACGGGGTCACTGCGACGGTGGAGCGCCAAAAGCGAGAGAGCTTCTCCCGTAGCTTTCGGAGCGTCTTGAGGATTTGCTACCAGCAAAGTATTGATACCGCCGCTGTAAAGGGATGAGAGATCAGAGCTGCTCGATTGGAAATTCTCTGCATTACTATAAATATCACCGTGTAACGTAGGATAAATTGGATCTACCGCAGACCCCTGTTGTTGGCTGTACATTGCCCAACAGGCCACAACGGCCCAACAAATGATCGCAAAGGCGAGAAACAAACGAATTTTTACCTTTTGACTTATTTTACTGCTCATTCTTCAACCACCAGTCCTTTCCCATCGGTTTTACCCAGCAGGACTCCGGCAGTCAAATCATAGACGTAGACTTCTTTCATCACACCTTCAGAAGCCTTTCCTGCTCTAAACTGTACTTGAGCACTACTGCCTTCCGTGATGATTGTGGCATAACCATGTCCCAAAGAGGTTCTTTCATTCGCAATTACTTCCACTCCATCATTGGGGACAAAATAAACAAGATAAAGATTATTCTCTCTGTAAAGCCCTTCCCATTGTATCTCAAGGGTTACGGTATCTCCCGCATCGCACTTAGCAATATTTCGGTCCCCAATTTGGAAAGAGGCCGTGAGAATCTCTTCGGTTTCAGGAGTATCCTCTAGTAAGAATAGATTACCGTCATCCGCCAACGAAATCTGTTCAACATCGAGTAACTGTAAAAGACAGCGAGACAACAAATAACGGTTCGTCTGAGTGGTCATCTCCACATTCATTAAATGATTGAGATAACTTTGGCGATCCTGGTCCTTCCCTTCAAAGGAGAGTGATAAATCCAACATAAACAATGTTTTCATGATGGCACGCTGTCCATCGTTATCAGGGAAATAAGCGGAATCCCCATCGCGGTTTAGAGAATTACTCAATTCATGATAAATGTCTTCAGAAATGGCAACCTCACCGGCAGCAAGAAAAGCTTTTGCCAAATAAAGCGCCGCGAGATCCGAAAGGTCATCTTCGTGGAGAAGGGCTTTCATATCGTCAAGCGGGGGTTCCCCCAAAGAACTCATGGTCCAATAGCATAATGCAAGAACTTCCAAATCCGTATCATATCCGCTTCGCGCTTTGGCGTATTGGAGCAAAGCATCACGATGGAATTCAGCATACTCGTTCTCTGCCACCAAAGCAGAAAGAAGCATATCGCCGTCGAGTCCCGGCAAACGGCCGAAACTGCCATCGTTATTTTGATAGGATAATAGATCATTGTTACAATAAGTAATAAAGGAACCGGCATCTTCACCCAGAGCGCTGTAAAAATCATTTCTAGCCATAATCTGTAAAATCTGGTCACCATGGATGAGGTTCAGCTGGAACAGTTTCGTCACATAATCCCTCATATCATCGGAAACTTTGTAAGACTGCCAAACTTTATCTTTTTCAGTCTTTTCCCCACTAACTCTTAAGAGCGGTTCTTCCCTTCCTACGGAGAAAGATACTTCCTGGTTAAATATTTCGCGATTATCCTGCTGTAAGGTGATAATCCCGTGATAATTGCCCTCAGCCAAATTTCCCAAAGAGACTGTAAATGTTTCTGCGACATCGCCTTCAACGGTAATCCCATCTGCTAAAGTTAATGTAAAACGATCAGCTTCCCCCCTGGTTCGGAAAACCAAAGAGACATCGTCATCGGAAGAAATATTGGCTTCACTGGCATTCCAAAGCCGGACACCATCGGTAATGGTGACGGGGATATCCCAATAAATCCCACCTTGGGAAGGAATGACTCCATAGAGCCGCACAAAATAACTGCCAGAATCAGAGGGTACATTCAAAGAGAAAGTAGCATCGCCAGATGAAATCATATCCAGCGCAAAAGCATTCATTCCCAACGCATCGCCAAAAGAAGAAGAAATACCTTGTCCCAGCGAAGAACCGGCGGGATTTCCTTCATACAATGCAGCGAAATAGGTAACACCGTCATCATTGGGAGAAAACTCCAATACGCTGCCGGCTGTCGCTGTCAACTCCTGCGGGAAATCAGGATTGGGTTGCACCATATTCTCCGGCGCGATTTCCAATGAATCCTCTTCTAAAGTCATCATAAAATCATAAGCGGAATCCGCCTCAGAAGAAGTAACCAGAGCTCCCTCCTGTATGGAACCATACAGAACCTTTACATTATCATCTGTTTGCTCTGCCTTGTTTGGGCTGGCAGTTGTTTCAATTTCAGAATTGGCAATCGAGTAACGGCATTCCGTTTCCAAAACAACACCATGATCCAATGTTGCGGTAAAAACAACTCTCTGATCCAATACCGGGAGAATATTGGAGTCCATCGCATGGAAATAGAAAATAGCTTCTCCGTTTTCATCGGTGATTCGTTTCCCGACATCTCCCGATGCAGTAATGGTTAAACCTTCTATGGGGCGTTCCTTTTCATCATAAGCATGGACCGTAAAGGAAATTTCATCGCCATTTTCATAAGAAGAAGAACCGACCTCCGCAATCAGATACGGCTCATTGGCATTCTTGTCCGTAACAGAAAAATTACAGGAGGTAACGACTTCATCTCCCACGGAAACTATGGCATTCCATTGACCTTTCGGCAAGGACAAGTTTTCCCACTCTACCGAGAAGCACCCCTGTTCATCCAGGGCAACCACGGCAGATTCCACAACGCCATTTTCATTTTCCAGAGAAACTGTTACTTCTTCCGGCAAAGAATCCAAGGTAAGTGTGGGAATCAGATAACCAAATAAGCGAAGGTTATCCCCTTGCTCTATCTGATGCGATGATGCCGTGATTTCACCGGTGTATCGATCGAACTCCTTAGTCATAGGCAAAAAAATGGTTTGCGTCTCACTGCCATTGGAAATCTGCACCACGTTCTTATTGGGATCTAAGAGACAATCATCATAGGAGAATTCTTCTTGGCGCAATAAAACGCAGCCATTTTCATCCGTATCAGCGGAAAGATTCCCCCAGGTCACAGTGGAACTTGTACCATTGGCATCAGCATAAAGGAGCGTTCTGCCATCGTAATAGAAACAATGATTCAGAGAACCTACGGTCAAAGCGACATCCCTGCGGATTCCCCCCACAGTTAATCGAACCAAATACTGACCATTTCCAGGATTCTCAAAGCGCAATTCCCCATCTTCCAAACGACATCCGATATCATTGACACGTTTTAATCCCGAAGTCTCCGCCTCAAAATGGCCAGACGTAATATTTGCCCATTGCGGTAGGGAAAAAAGAGGAAGAAATGTTTCAATAAAACGATCATTATCCTCACAGGACCACAATTCTAAAGAAACTTCAGGTACAGCACCAGTGGAATCGTTAAAAGAAACAGGGATCGCAATATCCTCTTCTTCACCAAAAAAATACTGGCGGGAATTTAAAAATAATCCACTGGTACTGGGGATTCGCAACGCAGAATCCTGGGTTTCGAAAGAAAAAGCCGTGCTTTTTTGAACAAAGCTTCCACTGCCCGGGATTTCTGTTCCCTCCTCAATGGAAACGGTATAATAAGTACCGCTCTTCCAACGTTGGGGCTCAAAAATTAGCTGATCTCCGATGGCAGTCCAATGCCCTTTAACAGAAGGAGAAATGGTAATGGCATCAGCGGCATCCGCGGTAACCGGGCGATTCCACTGAATGATCAAAGGCTCATCTTGGGCCACACCGCTGAGATCCGATGGACTTACGGATATAATAGAGATCGGCTCCCCATTATCATAAACACCATCAAACTCAGGAAAATGATTCACATTCCGTAAAGCAAACCAATAAACAAGAAATGACGCCACTACAACCATGACAATGGCTGCACCTAAATATATCATTTTTTTCTTTTGAATCGTTCCGTTCATATGATTAAGATCTCCATATTGGCCTTTTTGAGCATATAGTGTTATTCTACCATAATTCTAGCATTTTTCCAATGAAAAACCATGGTTTTTTCGTGAAAGTATACTTATCTTCTGTCCATCCTTTTCTCACCTGAAATTCAACGGTTTATATTCCATTCTTTTTTCATCCTCACAATGGATTGCCGGCAATCAGAAAAAGCGCCGACCGGAAATGGTCGGCGCTCATCAATTATCGTTGATTCTTCCCACGAAGGGCTTTTGGTTTCCCCAAAATTTCTGAGAGAATTACAGCTTCTGTCATTTTTTGCGGTGTCAACACAGAAGTGGTGGCGTAACTGTTCCTTTCTAATGGCTTCATGGCCGCAGCAACATTGGAAGGACGAACTGAAGCAGAGACTTCGCGATGAGGCGCTACTTTCCCTTCTCCGCTCCATGGGGCATCATAGTGTTGTTCGCGGTTGTTTTTTATTGATGGAGTTACTTCACGATGAGGCAGGACTTTTCCCTCTCCGCTCCAAGGAGTATCGTAATGACCGCCGCCGAGCGGTTTGCCTTCTGATCGAGACGTTTCCTTTTTTGGTTCGCTCCAAGGAGCGTCTTTCCGACGAGATTCCTCCGGATCAAACTGTTCTCTCACAGCTTTTTTCAACACTTCCGGTATGGGAAGATCATCCATAGTGTCCCAAGGGTTTTTTGGAGAAGGATCCGCCTCGTGCCCTGCATCCGTATATGTTTCTGGAGCTTGCGGAGGAGAAGGCTTTGTCGGGCGATCTTTTTTCTTTTTGGATTTTCTAAATCCGACAAGAAAAACAATACCGGCAATAATCAGCCATATATTATCAAATATTAAATCAATCAAAGAATCCATGATTCACCTCCATGTCATTCTCATGGAACGGTTTATTTCTGGTCTTTCTCCGTCCCCTGGTTGACCGAGGCAATACCATCTCTCATCTTTGTATCGGAAATCACATTCTGCATATTGTAATAATCCATCACGCCAAGATGGCCTTCCTTAAAGGCCTCTGCCATAGCAAGAGGAACTTGTGCCTCATTTTCTACGACTTTTGCACGCATTTCTTCTACTGCAGCCTTCATTTCCTGCTCTTTGGCAACCGCCATAGCCCGGCGTTCTTCCGCTTTCGCCTGGGCGATACGTTTATCTGCTTCGGCCTGGTCGGTTTGGAGTTGCGCACCGATATTGCGGCCGACATCAACGTCGGCAATATCAATGGACAAGATCTCAAAGGCGGAACCGGCATCGAGACCTTTGCTCAATACTGTACGGGAAATCGAATCGGGATTTTCCAAAACGGCTTTGTGGCTTTCCGAAGAACCCACGGTCGTAACAATCCCTTCCCCAACACGGGCGATGATGGTTTCTTCACCGGCACCGCCTACGAGGCGTTCGATATTGGCACGAACCGTGACCCGGGCTTTTACTTTTACTTCGATCCCATCTTTTGCCACAGCGGCGACAACAGGGGTTTCAATCACTTTGGGGTTAACGCTCATCTGAACGGCTTCTAAAACATTACGTCCCGCCAAATCAATGGCAGCGGCGCGTTCAAATACCAAAGGAATATTGGCGCGTTCTGCAGCAATCAAAGCGTCGATAACGCGGTCCACATTCCCACCGGCTAAATAATGAGCTTCCAATTTGGAAACAACCACATCAAGACCGGCTTTTTCCGCTTTAATCTGCGGATTTACAATCTTGGAAGGGGAAACACGGCGCAAACGCATCCCGATCAGATCAAAAATCCCGACTTTTACGCCGGCGGCCAGAGCGGAAATCCAAAGGCCGATGGGCACAAAACTGAACAGGATGATGAGCACGACGATGACAATGATAATTGGCACGAGCCCAGCTAAAATAGACAATATAAAATCCTCCTTTTAATTATATCTTATTTTACAAGACGAACGACAATTCGCGTACCATCGAGACCAATGACTTTTACCTTGGTACCGGTAGCCAAAAAATCTCCTTCGGTTACAACATCAACTCGGTCGCCATCAATGTCAATGGTTCCCGCCGGACGCAACGGCGTCAGGGCAACGCCCTCTTTACCAAGATAAGAGGAATTGTCCATATTGGGCGAGGTATAGCCATTTTCAGCATCGGTTCTGTCTTTTAAAACCAGTTTTTTCCAAAGACTTCTTGTTTTTTTATTCTTCATACTAATCACCATAAGCAACACCGCAGCCACTAAGGCCACGCCGATTGTTATCAAACCCGACTCCACAGAAGGAGCAATTAAAAATACACTGAATAAAATAGACGCAATCCCGGCAATGCCAGCAACGCCAAATCCAGGAATCACAAATGCCTCTAAAATAATGAATACCAGACCTGCTGCAAAAAAAATCACAGCGGTCCAACCAATGTTATCGAGCAGTGCGTGGCCCGCAAAATAAAGGACCCAAGCGCTGATGCCAATGATTCCCGCAGCACCAATTCCAGTGGTGAGCAATTCAATCAAAAGCCCCACGACACCAATGGCAATCAATAAACCTGATACGACAGGACTGGTTAAAAATGCCGCGATCTTTTCCAATCCCGATTCCTCCACTGTTGTAATGGTGTCGTCAGTAAGATTTTCCGCCGTACAAACATCAAGGAGAGACGAAGCGGAACCGTCGGCGAGCCCCAGTTCCAACGACTCATTATCCGTCAAAGACAGCAATTCTCCTTCATCAACCAGGCCGTCAATGACAATGGATTCCTCGGCCATTGCCGCCATCAATTTCGGATCCTTTCCCCGTGCCTCTGCAGTGGAGCGCATTTCGGAGACCCAAGCGGAAGTCACCTTATAGTCCGCTTTTTCCTCTCCTTCTCTGGCCTCGGCTGCGCCGATAGTACTGCCGGGAGCCATATACATTTTTTCCCCGGCCACAGCGATCAGGGACCCGGCGGACATGGCTTTCTTATTAACATAGGTCACCGTTTTCACTGGAGAGGATAAAATAGCATCTTTGATCTCGATGGCGGAATCAATGTATCCGCCATAAGTGTCAACTTCCACAATGAGTAAATCCGCCATGGAGGCGTCTGCTTCCTCAATGGCCTTTTTCACCATATGAACCGAGCCGTTATCAATGGTATCGTCCAAAACGACTCGGTAAACGTTCCCCTCTGCCGCAAAAACACCAAGGGCCCCAAGTAGAATCGATAAAATACAACATAAAACAAGCAAAAATCGCTTCATACCATTCCCCTTTCCCCTTGATCACAGTATCACGGGACATGGAACCAAGTTAGAAAATATTTATATTTTATATTATACCTCAAAAGTCCCATAGTTACAACCAACTCGGACCAAAGGTTTGGTTAAAATTTGATATTTCCAAAATAAAATTTACTAAAATTTACGCCTAGGAGGATTATTTCGCCTTTTTTTTGTTTTGTCTTTCGTTTTCTTGGAACTTACTTTTCTCATAGGGCGCTCGGCCCCGGAGTCTGAGATCAAAGCGTTGGGGCCATGCAGCAAATCAGTACGGTGCGCCCATTCCAGAGCTGTTTTGACCAGCTCTCTGTTCTCCGGTCGATAAGACTGGAGCAAAGCGCGCTGAAGCCGTTTCTCTTTAGCACTACGGGGTACATAGATTTTTTTCATCGTCATAGGATCCAACCCGGTGTAGTACATACAAGTAGAAATTGTGCCCGGCGTGGGATAAAAATCCTGTACCTGCTCGGGACGGATACGATGTTTCCGAAGCCAAAGCGCCAGTTCCACCCCGCTGTTCATCGTGGAGCCTGGATGAGAACTCATGAGGTAAGGCAGCACATACTGTTCCTTTCCCGCTTTTTTCGTCGCGGCATAAAAGGCCTTGGAAAAATTCTCATAAACATCAATTCCCGGTTTTCCCATAGCTTTCAATACCTGGGCCGAAACATGTTCCGGCGCAACGCGAAGCTGGCCGCTCACATGATATTCCACCAACTCTTTTAAAAAGTCACGGCGTTCATCTGCCATGAGGTAATCGTAACGGATCCCGCTGCGGATGAATACCTTTTTCACCTTTGGCAAATTACGCAGCTTGCGTAAAAGAGAAATATAATCTTGATGGTCGGCATGAACCGATGGACAAATATCCGGGAACAGGCATTTTTTGTGAGCACACAGACCGTGATCTTTTTGTTTATCACAGGCCGGGCTGCGGAAATTCGCTGTAGCGCCGCCGACATCGTGGATATACCCTTTAAAACGCGGATTTTCCGTCATGCGACGCGCTTCCGCCAACAGGGAATCATGGCTTCGGGCAGTGACATAACGCCCCTGATGGACGGCAATAGAACAAAAGTTACACCCGCCAAAACAACCGCGATTATGGATCAGGGAGAACTCCACTTCTTCCAAAGCTTTGACACCGCCCCGATGATCATAAATTTTGGGATAGGAATAGGTATAAGGCAGTTCATAAATGCGGTCCAATTCCTTCTGCTCCAATGGCAAAGCAGGTGGATTTTGGACGATCACATCATCTCTGTGACGTTGTGCCAAAACTTTTCCTCGCACGTGATCGGCCATTTCCATTTGCCTCTGAGTCATCTGGGCATAGGCTCTTTTATCACGGACCACCTTTTCAAAAGAAGGAAGGGAAACGTGATCTTTGGGTAATCCGATGTGGGAAGGAATTTTATAAACCGTACCTCGAATATCCCGAAGGTTCTCGACCTTTTCGCCTTGACGCAATCTCTTAGCAATCTCCGAAATTTGACGTTCCCCCATGCCGTAGACGAGTAAATCCGCGTTGCTTTCCCATAGGATCGAGGGGCGCACAATATCGTCCCAATAATCGTAGTGAGCAAAACGGCGCAAACTCCCCTCAATCCCTCCAATAATCAAAGGGAGATCAGGATAAAGCTCTCTGATCCTTTTGCAATAAACCAAAACCGCGCGATCCGGGCGTTTCCCCGCCACGTTACCAGGAGTATACGGATCATCGTGGCGCTTTCGTTTGGCTGCAGTGTAGTGTGCCACCATGCTGTCCATGTTCCCTCCGGTAACGAGAAATCCCAAACGCGGACGACCGAAAACAGCAAAGCTTTCTTTTTCTTTCCAATTTGGCTGAGACAAAATCGCCACACGAAAGCCATCCTGTTCCAACACGCGCCCAATGATGGCAGCACCGAAACTGGGATGATCAATATAAGCGTCTCCTGTGACCAAAACAAAATCAAGCGTCTCCCATTGACGTTCTTTTAATTCCGCGGGAGAGGATGGAAGCAATGGCATAAAATTCCTCCTTTCCTCCATCAAATTTCTTCTTTCTTCCAAACCTAGAGCCTACAGTATCTATCAAATAAAGACTCAATCATTATAAAGGATTAAGGTAAAATAGGTAGCCACCTGATTGCCATACTGATAAGTGAGTCCCACATCCACAATGGTGCGCATGATCATAATACCGTGACTTTCCATAGTGTAAAGACGTTTTTCAGGATAAATACACTCTCCTTGGGCGCAATGGCAGGGATCACAAAGAGCACAGCCGGTGGTAAGGGTCATCACATCGTTAAAATATTCCCGAAAGCGTTCCTGGATCTCATAGGAAAGACGTTCATGTTCCCGGCGAACTTCCGTACAGCCCATAAAATCCTGGGCGTCGTTGACTTCTGCTACCGTAGAAAAAAGAAAACCATATCGGTAATGGAGAATTCGTTCCCTACATTCCTCGATGGAATCCAAGGCAGGCGGATAGTACCATTCGGGAACACCGCCGCGAAATTCGTTGGCACACATCTGTCGTACTTCTTCCGTAATAATCAAATCCTTAGTATCAATGTGGTAAATTTCACAAACAGGGTATTCGTAAATAAACCCCTCAATGGTTTCTTGCCGATTTTCACTCATATTGCCTTCTGCCCCCTTTTTTATCTCTTACAAAAAAACATATAAAGAAAAGGAAGAACAAAACGTTCTTCCCCATAGAATCTTAAAAAGTTCCCTTTCAATAGCGCCTTTCCCACGCAATTCCTTTCCAGAATTCGCGCCATATTGCCTTTGATTGCATTATGAAAGGGAAGAACGCACAGTTCTTCCCTTTGGATTTACGATGTCAAATTTCAGAAACCGGCAATGAGGAAGGCTTATTTCCACTTTCTTTTTCTGGCGGCTTCGGATTTTTTCTTTCTCCTTACGCTCGGTTTTTCATAATGCTCATGACGTCTTATATCAGCCATTACCCCAGCTTTCTGGCAACTGCGTTTAAAGCGGCGCAAGGCACTATCCAAACTTTCGTTTTTGCCAACTCGTACTTCGCTCATTCTTATCCCTCCCTCCGCTACTACCATATAGATAGAGTGATGAATACAATGTACCATAGCATTATAACAAATCTGTGTCGATTCGTCAACTAAATAATTTTACTACCTGCGATCTTACAAACGAATTTCTTCCAAAAGACACGTTGACCCCTTCAAACAATTATACAAAAAGTCCCAATTTTTCGCCGCCCAACAGATGGAAATGGATGTGAAAGACCTCCTGGCCGCCATGGGCTTTACAGTTATTGACGATACGATAACCATTTTCATTCAAACCTTTTTCTGCAGCGATTTCTTTGGCTTTCAGCAGAATACGGCCTAAAACGGCGCTGTCTTCCTCTGTTACATCATCCATGGTGGCAATATGCTTTTTGGGAATCAGCAGAATATGAATGGGAGCAAGGGGGTTGACATCCTCAAAAGCCAAGATTTCATCATCTTCATATACGATTTTAGACGGAATTTCTTGATTGATAATACGACAAAAAATACAATCGGACATTGGAATCACTCCTTTATTTCTTTACCGAAAATCACACCGTTTTCATTGGTCTCCGCCATAACGGATACGATTTTTCCGGCTAGATTTCGTTTTTCACCGGAAAATTTTACCAACAAAAAATTGCCGGTATGCCCTTGGTAATAACCGTTACTATCTTTATTTTCCACCAGGACCTCTAGAGGCTTTCCCAAAAATTTTTCCGCAAAATTACGTTTTGTCTCTTCTCCCAAAGCCAAAAGCTTCTGCTGCCGTGATTCCTTCAAGGAACCGGGCACACGGTGGGGAAAGATTGCCGCCTTCGTTCCGGGACGAGGGGAATAAGGAAAAGCATGAATGAAGGCAAATTTCGCCCGTCTTACCACGTCAATGGTGTTTTCAAAAGCACCCTGGCTCTCGCCGGGGAATCCCACCATAATATCGGCGCTCACAGCAGCTGAGGGAATTCTTTGATAAATATGATCCACCAAATCTAAATAAAATTTTCGGCTGTAATGACGTCCCATAGCTTCCAAAATACCGTTATCACCGCTTTGTAGAGGAATATGAAGATGAGGGCATATTCTGGGTTCCGATGCCATTAAATCAATCAACTCATCGGTCACTTCCCTGGGTTCAATGGAACTAATACGGATACGGTCAATCTTGGTTTCCGCAAGCAAACCTTTTAATACTTTTGTAACATTGGTCTCTACTGCCAAATCTTTTCCGTAAAAGCCGGTATGAATCCCCGTAAGCACCACTTCTTTGAAACCCTGAGAGGAAAGACAACGCGCTTCTGCCATGATATCATCATAGGGACGGCTCACCACGGGCCCGCGAACATAGGGAACAATGCAATAAGTACAGCACTGATCGCAACCATCCTGAATTTTAAGATAGGAACGTATGCGGTTGGTTTCTTTCTCCTTCACCCCTGATTTGGGATATTGATGGCGGCACATCACATTGCTAACCTCCATTTGGGGCTGAGGTTTCCGCCGAACTTCCTCCACCAGATCCACAAGGTTTTCTTTCTCGGCATTGCCGGTAATGAGAGCCACACCTTCATCGAGAAGTTCATGACCGGCCCGTTGACTGTAACAACCCGTTACAATCATCATAGCATTGCGATTCTCTTTTCGCAAGTGCCGGATCATGCGACGGCTTTTGCTTTCCGCCATTTTAGTGACGCAGCACGTATTGACAATGATAATATCAGCAGTTTTACGGGTACGGGTCAGTTCATAGCCACGTTCGGAAAAATCGTGGCCAATGACGTCGCTCTCATACTGGTTGACTTTACAGCCCAAAGTTACAATCGCGACCTTCTCAATTTTCAAACATACCCCTCCAGTCTCCCAACTCGTACATGATTGCCGCCAAGGCGGCAGTTCCGGCAGTTTCCGTCCTCAAAATTCTCGGCCCCATGGTGACGCTGACGCCACCGCGATCAACAATTAAATCAGCTTCCCGTTGGGAAAAGCCGCCCTCAGGGCCAATCAATACGGCAATGGAGCCGCTCTTTACTTGCAAAAGCTTTTCACGCAGTCCTACCGCATTCTCTTTTTCATAACAAAAAACAATCTCGGTATCATTTCCCAGCATGTCCAAGGCCCGCTCCAAAGAACACGGAGCAAAAACTTTGGGAATTCTTCCACGGCCGCATTGTTCCGCCGCAGCATCGGCTACTTTTTGCCAACGTTGCGATTTTTCTGCGCCCTTCCCCTTCAAACGGATCTGGGAATTATCGCTTTCCACTGGGATCACAGCTCCGACGCCTAATTCCGTGGTCTGACGCACAATCAGCTCCATCTTATCCCCTCGTGGCAAACATTGGATTAACGTGACAAACAACGGAGCCTCGCCTATCAGACCTGTCCTTCGATGTACAGTGACAATAATTCTTTTTTTATCAATGGCAGCAATATGGCCATCAATACAAATAGATTTCCCATCAGAACAATGGATGGGATCTCCTACTTGAAAACGAAGGACATTGGCCAGATGGTGATACAGATCCCCTTCAATATTGATTTCATTTTCTCCAAGCTGCTCTGCTGCAAGAAAAAACGTTGCCATTTACCTCACCGCCGTGTTAGAATCGTAATCCAATTTCCCTCGGTAATCACTTCGGCGACACGAAAGCCGCGCTCTTCCAGGGCATGAAATACTTGATTCTGTTTCGTATCAATAATACCGCCCGCAATCAAAGCACCGCCAGGTTTCAGCATTTCATCCACCTGGGGCAGCAGAGCGATGATTACATCGGCCACAATGTTGGCCACAATGATATCAAAATTCCTTAAATATGTTACATTTTCTTTCAATAAGTCTTTTTCTAAGACTTCCACTGTTGTCATCAGTCCGTTGATGCGGATATTTTTCACCGTTGCTTGGATGGCCTCGCGATCTACATCCACGGCATAAACCTCATTGGCACCCAATAATCCCGCGGCTACCGCAAGGATTCCGGTACCGCATCCGAAGTCCATGACTTTCATCCCCTGAGCTGTTTCCTGTTCTAACAATTTCAAAGCACCACCAGTGGTGGGATGGCTGCCTGTTCCAAAAGCCAAGCCAGGATCCAATTCCAATACAATATCGCCATCTTTCTCTTCGTAAGGCTCCCATTGAGGTTTAATGACCAAATGGTTTCCGATCCGAAAAGGCTTATAGTATTGTTTCCAGGAATCTTGCCAACTTTCGTCATCCAAAAGCCAGTACGTATCTTCTATGGGATATTCAGGGAATACAGATCGTAAAACAGCGACAGCAGCCGCTACATGAGATTTTTTATCTTCCCAAGCGTCATCCTCGGGAAAATATCCTTTGACAATCACTTCACCGCAATCCTCAAGATCTTCATCATCCCAAATTTCCGCCAGACCCGCTTCAATGCTTTTTTTGATCAGATGGGCCCCCTCCGAAGAAACGCCTTCTGCTCCCTGATCCAACAGCAGAGAGGATATCGCATCCTCCAAATCTTTGTGACTTTTGATTTCCGCAATATAATAGGCCATCAAGTCACCTCCCCATCAATCCAGACAAAACGGCTCTATTGGTAACAATAAACATAAGGATTCTAGTATATTGTACTTGAGATAAAAGATTTATGCAATAGGTCCATACCTCGGGAAATTCAAATTTCATGCGAAATACGCCAAAATTCTTCCTCTATGATTCCTTGTTCCTAAGATGAAAAAATGTCCGATTGTTACGTAAACGTACCAATCGGACGGAAATTCATCATGCAATTAACTACGGAAAGCATCCTTCATTTTATCGAAAAAGTTTTTATCCTTATCCTTTTCCTTTTCTTTGCTGTCACTTCGTTTCCCAACACGATGATAATTATCGTCTTCCAGACTTTCCTCAAATGCCCGCAGCAACTCTTTTTGTTTTTCATTCAAGTCGGTGGGAACCAAGACCCGTACTTTGATCTTATGGTCGCCGCGGCCTTTGCCGCGGAGATGAGGAATTCCTTTTTCTTTCAAGCGGAATACCGCGTTATTCTGGGTTCCCGGGGGAATATGGAATGAAACTTTCCCATCCAATGTAGGAACCTCAATGGTGGCCCCCAAAGCCGCCTGGGCAAAGGTCAAATCAAATTGCGCATGGGTATCGTCTCCAATGCGGGTAAACACTGGATGCGGCTTTACCTGCACGTGGACGAAAAGATCACCCTTTCCGCCGCCTTTGTAACCATCTTCCCCTTCTCCGTTCATACGCAAAGTGGAGCCGTTTTCCATACCTTTCGGCACATTTACTTTGATGGTTCGCGTTTTACGAGTTTTTCCCTTTCCGCCACAGGCTGAACACGGTTGTTCAATTACGGTGCCTTCCCCGCCGCATTGGGGGCACGGGCGAACATTTTGTACTTGACCGAACGGGGTATTCTGCACCGTACGCACCTGACCGCTGCCACCGCATTGAGGACAAATCTTTGGTGACGTCCCCGCCGCCGCGCCGGTACCGTGACAGACCGTACAGTCTTCCATACGGTGAATTTTTACTTCTTTTTCCGTTCCGAAGGCAGCTTCTTCAAATGTAACGGTGATAGTTGTTTCGATATCAGCACCTCTTCTTGGGCGATTGCGTTGGTTGGACATACTGCCACCACCGCCGAAAATGGTATCGAAAATATCACCGAAACCGCCGAAACCGCCGAAATCACCAAAGCCGCCGCCGCTGTAACCGCCGCCCATGCCGTTATTGTCCACACCGGCATGACCGAACTGATCGTAGCGGGCGCGTTTGTCAGGATCCGTCAAAACACTGGCGGCTTCATTGACTTCCTTAAATTTCGCTTCCGCTTCGGGATCATTGGGATGAAGGTCGGGATGGTATTTTTTGGCCATTTTTTTATAGGCCTTTTTTATTTCTTCGTCTGAAGCTCCCTTAGAAATACCGAGAACCTCATAATAATCTCTTTTATCCGCCAATGGTCTCCCTTTCCCTGCGTCGATTATTTTTTATCGTCGTCATCAACTACAGTATAATCGGCATCCACTACATCGTCATCACCGCCACCGGAAGATTGACCAGCATTTGAATTATCACCGGTAGCTTGCGCTTGTTGCTGTGCCATTTCGCCGTATACTCGTTCGGAAACTTTATGGAGTACGCTGTAAAGCGCGTCGAGTTTCGTCTTAATGGCGTCGCTATCGCTTCCGTCTAAAGCAGCTTTTAATTCGGATTTTGCCGATTCCAAATCATTCTTTTCACTGTCCGTCAGTTTATCCGCCATATCTTTCATGGTGTTTTCCACCTGGTAAACAGCGGTGTCTGCCTGATTGCGAAGTTCGATCTGTTCTTTTCGTTTATCGTCTTCTTCTTTATACTTTTCTGCATCATCCACCATACGTTGAATATCTTCGTCACTGAGACCGCTGGAAGCGGTAATGGTGATTGACTGTTCTTTCCCGGTACCCAAATCTTTGGCGCTGACGTGAACAATGCCGTTGGCGTCGATATCAAATTTTACTTCGATCTGGGGCACACCGCGAGGAGCCGGGGGAATATCGTTGAGGTTGAAACGGCCGAGCGTTTTGTTATCCACAGCCATGGGACGTTCACCCTGCAAAACGTGGATTTCTACAGCAGGCTGATTGTCGGCAGCCGTAGAGAATACCTGACTCTTTGATGTGGGAATGGTAGTATTTCTTTCGATCAGTACCGTATTGACGCCGCCCAAAGTTTCGATCCCCAGAGAGAGGGGGGTAACATCCAAAAGCAAAACATCTTTCACTTCACCGCCGAGAACACCACCTTGGATCGAAGCGCCCAAAGCAACGCATTCATCAGGGTTGACGCCTTTATGGGGCTCTTTCCCCAAGAGATTTTTAATGGCTTCCTGCACTGCGGGGATACGGGAAGAACCGCCGACGAGGATAATTTTATCAATGTCGGAAGCAGAAAGTCCCGCGTCCTGCATCGCCTGTTTCGTGGGCCCCATGGTTTTTTCCACCAAGTCCTTGGTAAGTTCATCAAATTTGGCCCGGGTCAAAGTAATATCCATATGTTTAGGGCCGTCAGCTGTAGCGGTGATAAAAGGCAAATTGATATTGGCGGTCATGACGCCGGAAAGTTCAATCTTAGCTTTTTCCGCAGCTTCTTTCAGACGCTGCATCGCCATTTTGTCCTGGGAAAGATCAATGCCTTCGGCTTTTTTAAACTCAGCAACCAAATAATCGATGATCTTTTGGTCAAAGTCATCGCCGCCCAACAGATTATTACCGTTAGTGGCTTTTACCTCAAAGACGCCGTCCCCCAATTCAAGGATGGAAACGTCGAAGGTACCGCCGCCCAAGTCAAAAACGAGAACCGTATGGTCGTCGCCTTTATCGAGGCCGTAGGACAAAGCTGCCGCCGTGGGCTCGTTGATAATACGAAGCACTTCCAAACCGGCAATGGTGCCGGCATCTTTGGTCGCCTGGCGCTGGCTATCGGTAAAATACGCGGGAACGGTAATGACAGCTTTATCAACGGTGGTTCCCAGATACGCTTCGGCATCAGCTTTCAATTTCTGCAAAATCATTGCGGAAATTTCCTGAGGGGTGTAGGTTTTATTATCAATATGTACTTTATAATCCTGGCCCATATGACGTTTAATCGACATTACGGTTTTATCAGGATTGGTAATGGCCTGACGTTTGGCCACCGCCCCGACAAGACGTTCGCCGGAATTGGAAAAAGCAACAACAGAAGGGGTGGTTCTACCTCCTTCAGCGTTGGGAATAATGACTGCTTCGCCGCCTTCCATCACGGCAACGCAGGAATTTGTGGTACCCAAGTCAATACCTATGATCTTACTCATTACAAATTACCTCCAGTTTCAAATTATGTAAAATTTTTATTGAGCAACAACAATGAATACAGGATTTCCTATCCTATATTGTATTAGAAACCCTTTGGTTTCAGACGCGATCTTCCGCGGTTTTTCATCACCGTCGCCACTATTTTGCAACTTTCACCATAGCGGGACGCAATAACTTGTCGTGAAACATATAGCCGGGCTGCAATACTTCGATAATCGTATTAGTTGCCGCCCCTTCTTTTTCTTCCTGAACAATGGCATCGTGGATTTTGGGATCAAATTCCTCACCTTCGGCACCCACAATCGAGAGACCGTTATTGATCAAAATATCCAGCATCTGCTTTTGCACCATCACGACGCCTTCCAAAACAGGATCATCTTTGCCATGGATCAAGGCCCGACCAAAATTATCAAGAACCGGCAACAAATCAGTCAGCAAATTGCTGGCGGCAGTAAGGCGCAAATCGTCTTTTTCCTTTAAAGTACGGCGACGGAAATTATCAAACTCCGCCTGGTGCCGCTGGAGCGTATCGGTGAGCTCCGTCTTTTCTTTTTCGGCTTGTTCCAGCTGTTGTTTTACTTCCTCCAGCTCAGCAATGAGACTTTCGTTCTCCGCGGTCAAACATTCTTCCAAGGTCTGGGGCTCTTTTTTCGTATCGTCTTCTTTTTGAGGCTCCGCAGAAGATGAGGTTTTCTGGGGATCCTTTTCACTCGTTTCCTTTGTCACTTTGTGCCTCCGTTTTTATTGATATTTTGCAGCACCGAAGATAATTGACCCGCCACTTCTTGAATCAACGAGGCGCTGCGCGCGTATTCCATACGGGTGGGACCCAGAATACCAATGGTGCCAACGGTATTTCCGTTGATATGGTAAGTACAGGTCACCATGGAACATTGATGAATCTGCCCATGAGATAATTCTTCACCAATGGCAAAACTAGTACCTTCCGCATTTTTGCCGTGAAGCAGTTCCTTTAATATTTCTTCATTGGTAAGGAAGGAAAGAATTTCTTTCACTTTTTCGATATCCCGGAATTCCGGTTGGTTCAAAATATTTAAAGTACCTTCCAGGAAAATCTTCTCCTCGCCGCTGGCTTTCACCGCATCGGACATCATTTCCAAAATACTGTCTACGATTGACATTTCCTTAGACAGCTCTCCGGAAATTTCTTGCATCAAAGTATTATTTACATCTCCGATATTGCGACCTTTCAATTTTTTCAACAACGCCTGATTGATTTCTTCCAAACGTTTTTCGCTGACGGGGATAGGAAAATCAATGGTACGGTGATGCACTAATCCCACGTCGGTTACGATAACTAATACTGCCTGAAAAGGATTCAGCGATAAAAGCTGCATCTTTTCCAACGTTCCGGTACTCTTTGCCGGCGTCATGATCATGGTAATATACTGAGAAAGGTCAGAAAGAACTTTACAAGTATCATTGAACAGACGATCAAGGCGGGGCAAATGCTCGCCAAAAAATGCCTGAATGGCTTCGCGTTCTCCGGGAACCAGAGTGCCTTCATCCATGAGAAAGTCGACGTAATAACGATATCCTTGTTGGGAAGGGATTCGCCCGGCAGAGGTGTGGGGCTGTTCAATCAACCCCATATCTTCCAAATCAGACATTTCATTGCGAATGGTGGCAGAACTAACACCAAGATCGTAATTTTTCGCAATGGTTCTGGAGCCCACCGGCTCCGCGGTATTGATATAGTCGGTGATTATGGCTCTCAGGACCTTTTGCTTGCGTTCGTCCATAATACCATCTCCTTTGTTAGCACTCATCATCATCGAGTGCTAAAATAAGGATAACACCGCAAAACAAAATTGTCAATAGGGCAAAAGCGGTCAAATTAACAAAGAAGCGATCTCATTATTCAGCAAAACGCCCCTATTTGTTATCTTGAGCTGGTCTTTTTCCACTATAATCAGGCCCGCTTCAAAAAGTTTGACCATTTGACCTTTTTTTTGTGTAAAAAAATTGTACCCATATTTTTCCTCAAAACTTTTCAAAGAAATCCCTTCAACCAAGCGAAGTGATAAAAATAATTCCTCCTCCATGACCTCTTGGTCTGAAAGATTTTCTTTCTCTTCATGGGGAAACGTTCCCCGTTCCACCGCATCTCGGTAGAAATTCATGGAAGAATAATTCCTAGTCCGCACATCCCGAGAAAGCAAGGAAGAAGCGTTTAATCCCAATCCTAAATAGTCCTGTCTCCGCCAATAAGCGAGATTATGACGGCATTTAAAACCGGATTTCGCAAAATTGGCAATCTCGTAACGATGAATCCCCTGCCCTTCCAGGAAATCCATAGCATAAAGCTGCATATCTGCATTGAGATCCTCATGGGGTAAGGAAAGATCCCCTGCCGAAAGCCGCCGTCCCCAGGGAGAAGCCTGGGAGAGCTTTAAACCATAAGTCGAGAGATGAGTGATGGGCAACGATGCCGCAGCCACCAAACTCTCCCGCCAATCCGCCATGGTCTGTCCAGGCAGGCCGTAAATCAAATCAAGGTTGATATTAGAGAAACCGCTCTCCCTTGCCAGGGAAACAGCCTTGGCGATATCATCGCTCCGATGGCGGCGTCCCATGGCTTTCAGAAGATGATCTTGAAACGCTTGGGCACCAAAGGAAATACGGTTGATGCCCAAAGAAGACAATTCCTTGCAATAGGAACCGTCGATTCCTTCCGGATTGGCTTCTACAGTGATCTCCATATCGCTGTCGAACCCGAAAGAATTACGAAAGCAATCCAACAAAAATGCAAAATCTTCGGGACGGAGCAGGGATGGCGTACCGCCGCCAAAAAATATGGTGGACAAACCGTCTTTCGGCGCGAGGTTGCGGTATAACTCCCCTTCCCGCACCAGCAACGCCAAATAAGCCTCCCGCTGGGCGCGAGAGGCTTTGTCCGACACAAAATCACAGTAATTACATTTTTCCCGACAAAAAGGGATATGGACATAAAGGGATCTCATCAATCATCCAATTTCAAAACAGCCATGAAAGCCTCCTGGGGGATTTCCACATTCCCCATTTGCTTCATGCGTTTTTTCCCTTCCTTTTGTTTTTCCAACAGTTTGCGTTTGCGGCTGATATCGCCGCCATAACATTTTTCAATGACATTTTTTCGCAAAGCCTTTACTGATTCCCTAGCAATGACCTTATTGCCCACAGCCGCCTGAATCGTCACTTCAAAGAGCTGGCGGGGGATGAGTTTCCGCAGTTTTTCCGTAAGCTGACGGCCACGATGATAGGCATTGTCTTTATGAACAATGGCGGAGAGAGCATCCACTACATCGCCGTTGACGAGAATATCCAACTTCACCAAATTGGAAGCCCGATATCCGGCTAATTCATAGTCGAGAGAGGCATATCCCCGGGTTCGTGATTTCAGCTGATCGAAGAAGTCAAAGATCACTTCTGACAGGGGCACTTCATAGGTGAGCATCACCCGCGTTGTAGAAATATATTCCATATTTTTAAAGATGCCCCGGCGATCTTGGATCATTTCCATGATCGCGCCGATATAATCCTTTGGCGACATGATGGTCGCCTTGACATAAGGCTCTTCCATATGCTCGATTTTCTGTACCTCCGGCATGGAACTGGGATTCTCCACGTGCTGAATACTGCCGTCAATGCCGTAAACGATATAATCCACGCTGGGTGCTGTGGTAAGTAGGTCTAGGTTGTATTCTCGTTCCAGACGTTCCTGAATGATTTCCATATGGAGAAGTCCCAAAAAACCGCAGCGGAAGCCGAACCCCAAGGCTGCAGAAGTCTCCGGTTCGTAAACGAGGGCCGCATCATTCAATGCTAGTTTTTCCAAGGCGTCCTTCAAATTATCATAGTCGTTGTTTTCAATGGGATAAATTCCGCAATAAACCATGGGCATTGCCTGGCGATAACCGGGTAATGGATTCAACGCCGGATGTTCCGCATTGGTAACAGTGTCGCCCACTTGGGTATCCTTAACGTGTTTGATGCTGGCAGCAAGATACCCCACATCGCCGGCCTGAAGTTTGTCCACAATTTTTAAGGCAGGAGTAAACACGCCGACTTCCGTAATGTCGAATTCTTTTCCTGTTCCCATCATTAAAACTTTAGAGCCTTTGGAAACAGAACCGTTTATCACACGAACATAAGGAATCGCTCCTTTATAAGAATCAAAATGAGAATCAAAGATCAAAGCCTGTAAATCACCGTCGCGGTCGCCTTGAGGCGGCGGAATCAAATTCACAATGGCTTCCAAGACCTCATCAACGCCTTGTCCCGTTTTGGCAGAAACAAGGAGCGCCTCAGAGGCATCGATCCCCAAAACCTCTTCAATCTGCTCTTTTACCGCATCGGGATCGGCGCTGGGAAGGTCGATCTTATTGATGACGGGGATCAATTCCAAATCATTTTCCACCGCCAAATAAGCATTGGCTAAGGTCTGGGCCTCGATGCCCTGAACCGCGTCAACGACGAGCAGTGCCCCTTCACAAGCGGCAAGGCTGCGGGAAACTTCATAAGTAAAGTCTACGTGTCCCGGGGTATCGATCAGATTCAAGGTGTATTCCACGCCGTCTTTGGCTTTGTAATTCAAACGCACGGCCTGCAATTTAATGGTAATGCCCCGTTCCCGTTCCAAATCCATTTGATCAAGGATCTGGGCTTCCATGTCTCTATGGGCAATGGCGCCGGTCATTTCCAAAATACGATCGGCCAAAGTACTTTTGCCGTGGTCAATATGGGCAATAATACAGAAATTTCTTGTCGTTTTCAACTCAGTGGTCAATTGGATCTACCTCTCTATCTATTAACCGCGGTGAAAGCGGCGTTTCATCATACGAAAAACAGTATCGGCTTCAGGCATTTTCATTAACTTCGCTACCAACATAAAAACGATAACCGAAAGGATCCCCGCAGAGAACAGCTGCACCGCTTGGGCGCCTTTCCCTTCGATACCAAACAGCGCTTCACAAGCCCAGGCGATCAGCCATGCAGCAATCCCCATGATCCCCGAAGCAAAAAGGGTTTGCAGCGATGATTTTAAAATCGAACGGATATTGACATGACCCAAGCGGCGGCGCAATGCCCACATCAATAAAAACAGATTGACAATACCACCAATAGAGTAGGCCAAGGCCAAACCGCCGTGCTGTAGGGGGCCGATCAACAGAATGCTCAAAATGATATTAACAATAATCCCCAATACCGCCATGAGCACCGGAGTTCTTGTATCCTGAAAAGCATAAAACGCACGGCTGGACAAATGGATTCCCCCTTGGGCAAAAATGCCAAAAGAAAAAAGTACCAATGCGAAAGCAGTATTTTCGGTATTTTCTGCCGTAAATTTCCCCGTTTCAAATAATAAGCGGATAAAAGGTTCTCCCAAAACAGCCAACAGCACAGAACAAGGAATACAAATAAAAAAGATGGTTTGCAAACCGTTACTGTAATCCTTACGGAAATCATCAATCCGATTCGTAGCTGCTTCCCTGGTCAAAACGGGAAATAGGGTCATAGCAATGGAAATGGCGAAGATTGAAATAGGAAGTTGCATGAAACGGGACGCCATTTTCCATGCAGAAAGCAATCCTTCCGACAGTCCCGAGGCTAAATACTGATTCACAAATAAACTCAATTCATTGGCGGAAAGACCAATGAGCACCGGTACCATCAATCCCAGCATCTTACTGAAACCCGGATTCCGCACGTCAAAAGAAGGCGTGTAATGGATACCGACACTTTTCAAAGATACCGCTTGAATCAAAAAGTTACCAAAAGCCCCAACGACAACACCAATGGAAAAAGCAGCAATCCCATAACCAGGAAAATATTTTTCCACAATGCCGCTAAAAAAACCGCCGATCACTATGATACCTAGGTTATAAACAACACCGCCATAAGCTGTGGGGCCAAAAATTTTATATGACTGCAAAATTCCGGAACAAATCCCGGCCAAAGCCATAAAGACTACCTGCAGCAACATAATTCTGGTAAGTGTTATGGCCAGATCCATGGTGACAGCGTCAAAGTTTTTTACAATCAGCCCTAAAAGCTGAGGAGTAAACACGAAAGCAGCCCCCAGCAATACCAGAAGGCCGACGCAAACAGCGTTCAAAGTAATGCTGGCGATCTTCCATGCTTCATCTTCCTTGCCTTTGGCAATATAGGAAGAAAACGTCGGCACAAAGGCGGCGCTGAAAGCGCCTCCTACCAAAATCATATAAATAAAATCGGGAATGCTGAAAGCCGCGTTATAAGCGTCGGTATAATAACTCTGCCCAAATTGGTTGGAAATAATCATATCTCGCACAAAACCGAGGATGCGGGAGATCACCATGGACATCATAATCATCATAGCCGATACAGCTGTGGATTTTACCAGTTTATTTTCTTTTCCGATTTCTTCTGCCATTACTTGCTCCACCCTAAAAATAGTCTATCGTATAGTATACTACAAAATAAGGATGGTTTCAAAATATTTTTTGTAATATTCGACTTTTTCTTGTGAAGAGGATCAAACATCCCCCTCTCCCTCATGACTGTGATTGTAAATAGGACGCAATCCCCTGCGCGGCGATTTCTACCCCTCGCTGCACCTCCTCATAGGAATTGAGGTCAGTACCAACCTCCAGCAACACAGCATTTTTCGTTAAATGCTGATTATAGCGTCCTTTTTGCACGCGAACACCGCGTAGAATATCGCTGTTTACTGAAGAAATTTCGGTTCCAAGAGCTTCGGCAGTTTTCTGGTTTTCTTCCCAATTGGGATGTTCCATTGTCATATTACTGCCTACCACCAACAGGAGCGTAGCGGCATCCCCTTGAGGTAACGACACCGTACAATCTTCCTTAGAGACGCCGGAATCGCGATGAAAGTCGATCAATAACTGGGCATCTGGATATTCCTCCATCATAGCAGCGGCAGTTTTCCGTGAATTGGCGTAGCTTTTGTACCACTCTGGTGAGTCGTGGACCGTTTCGCTGACCACCGCTGTAATACCATACTGCTCTCGCAGCACATCCCTGAGATACGCAGCACCGTCCAACACAGTGGCGCCGTCGGCATAGGATTCCGAAGTATGGGTGCAATAAATCAGAACCCGTACAGTTTCATCAACGGTAACGGCAGGTTGTCCCGTTAAATTCGATGTCGTTGTAGAAATGGTCTGATCTGCTGAAATTTCCCTACGAACAAAAACAGGTATTTCCGATTCCCCTTCAACGCCAGGATCGTAATCGATGCTCCAGTCCACTAAAACAGAATCATACTCTTCCTCGGCCAAAACAGGAAATTGCTTTTCCGCACCGCGCAATGAAATAAAATCCCCACCATAAAAGAACATGGAACGGGCAACCAATGACAACGGTTGTTTTTGGTTGGGCATTCCCCAAATGAATGCAACAGACAACAAAAAAAGAACGCAAATACCGACTCCCAGAAAAGCTTTCCATTTTTTATATCGTTTCCGCCGATAACGGCGGTAATAAATTGACGTCATACCACATCCTCCTTAACAAAAATCCTATGCCACAGAGAAAGAAAAAATAACTTTTCTCAATTTCCTCTTGCCTTTTTGAAAGAAGTATGATATAGTATTTTGGTGCAATGATGCGTATGATTGATTCGCAATACGAGGAGGTGAAAAAATGCCCAATATTAAATCTGCAGCAAAAAGAGTGAAAGTCGCCGAAGTTCGCAGAATGCGCAATATGGCTGCGAAATCCAGAATCAAGACTGCAACCAGAAAATATAAAGAAGCAGTGGAAGCCGGCAACAAAGAATTAGCTCAGCCTTTGTTGAAAGATCTCATTAGCCTCCTTGACAAAGCTGCCGGCAAAAAGCTGATCCATAAAAACGCAGCTGCGAGAAAAAAATCCAAACTGCAAAAAGCTTTTAACGCTATGGCGTAACCAAGAGCACCCCATCAGGGTGCTTTTTTATTTTGATATTTTTCCGACTCAATTTCAATCTTGGGTTCTGTGATGCCATTGCAAATACATCCAATCATCGACAAAAATTGATCATAACTGCCAAATGATTCTTTCGTCTTTGCCATGTTTGACATTTTGCGCAAACCCTCATATAATGGACATACCAGCAATTGGATAGTATATTTCACGAGACAATCCACTATACTTGTAAGGGGTGATTACATGAAATGTGAGAAATGCGGCAAAGAAGTTTCCGCAGACGAAATAATCTGTCCTTATTGCGGCGCTGTTAATTTCACATCGAAAAAAGAACAAGACGCCGATGCCAATATACAGGTTGACAAGCTTGAAAGTAGGCAGACAACCGCTCCGATTTCTCCAAAGCACAACGAGAGCACGTCCCCCAAAAGGGATAAATCACGATTTTCTCTCAAATCCAGCATAGAAAAACTGGGAAGCAGGATTTCAAAAAACAACGATGAAAATCAATCTTCTTCCCAAGAAGCAACAAGCATTACAAGATTAATCATCGGAATCGAAGCACTGATCATTGGTATTTTAATCATTGCTTTGATTATTACCGTTACATTGATCTTCACCTACCGCTCCGGAGATCATACAACGACATCTTCTTCCTACGGAGCGGACATTTATTATGTGACTAATGCCGGCGACAGCATTGATCTCCGTCAAAGCGCCGATAATGACAGCGACTCCCTGGCGACGCTTTACAGCGGAAGCGCAGTGGAATTAGTGGACAAAACCAACGAAGATTATTGGGAGGTTATGGATTATGAGAGCGGTGAAACGGGATATCTTCCGACACAAAACTTAACGGGAGATACGGGCCGCATCAATGAAGGAGATTTATCTACAGACCGTTCCATCAAATCGATCTCTTTTGTCACCAACACCGAAGAAGGGTTGGCCATTCGAGAAGAATTGGGCTTTGACGATGTCATTACTCTGGATACCGCCAACAACGGTTACGCCCTGGGGGTCATCGAGCAAACAAACAATACGTTTTGGCGGGTCTTTGATTTCCACAGCAAATCCACGGGCTATGTAGAATGCGCCTATTTAACAGGGGATTACGGCGAAGTACGCTCCGGCGCTACCGAAATCATTGGCACTGCTGAGATCAAAACAGACGACAGCTTCGCCAGTCTTTATTCCCGCCCATCTGCCAATGAGGATTTTGTCACCGGCCGCATTCGAAACCACAGCGAAATCAATATTGTCGAACAGACCAATCAGCAATTTTGGTTGATCTATGACGATACCAGCCAACAATTCGCCTATGTGGAATGCAGTAATATCGACGGTGCGGACATAGCGGAAGAAGAAGACCGGGGTACTGCGGGGGAAATCCCGGAAGCCACGGAAGCAAACACCTATTATGTCGCAGGAACCGATGAATTGGCCTTGCGTTCTTCTCCGGAACAATCCGACGACAATGAAATGATAACATTATACCCGGATGAAGTTGTGATTCTGATCGACAGAACCAACGACGATTTTTGGGAGGTTTACTCCGAGGAATACAATATGACGGGATATGTCAACCGTCGCTGCCTTGCACAATATTAAAAATGTTATCGCCAGAATCAACTACTTTCGAGTACGCAAAGTATGACCAAATGAACTCTTTACGCTATGAACCATTACGGCAATACCATAACGACGCCCTGACCTCTGTTTGGTGCGATGAGGATGTAATCCGTTATACCAGCATCGGAACCCCATGTACCCGAAAGGAAGTCGAAACGAAATGCAGCCTATTGCAAGACCACGATGTATTCGCGATTTTTCGCGGCAATGACTTCCTGGGCATTGTCGGTTGCCTGCGGATGGACTGCAAAAAAAAGCTTTTCGGCTTATTTTACCAGTTGCGGAAATCGGCCTGAGGACAAGGGAATGATACCGAAGCCGTGGGTTGGTTGCTCAATTTTATGCGAAAAAAGTATTCCCGGTTTATCTTGGTAGCAGATGTGATCGTTGACAATATTGCCAGTGAAAAGATTCTCAAACACTATGGTTTCCAACTGATTTCTGAAGAAAATTTCACACAAAAGAACTTACATTCAAAAATACGAAGATACCAACTTAAATCATAATAACCATCATAAAGACAAAGAGCGGCGAAAAATTCGTCGCCCTTTTTTCATGTGATCTTCGCAGATCATACCCGTTACCGCAAAACCCATTAGGAATCACGGATCGCCAATTTTACCAAGGCCGAAGGAAATGTTTGACGGAACTCGCCGGCGCCAGATTTCATCTGGTAATCCACCTCCATCAATAACGCCAGCCCCTGAATCAATTCCTCCATGGTATATCGTTCCGCTGCGGGCATGGCCTTTTTCACACGGAAACTGTGTATCTTTGTGGCCTTTGCAATCATATCGGGGGATTTTCCCCTGGCAGCCAATTCTTTGACGCGAATCAAAATTCGAAGATAATTGGAGATATATCCGAATAAGGCCATATACTCTCCAGGCTTCATCGTTTCTACCAGTTCCGAAGCGAGACGGTAAATTTTCCGAGGATCTCTTTCTCCCAGAGCATCGGACAGTTGAAAACTATTCACTTCAGCGCTGCGGGACACCACCCGTAAAATATCATTTTCTTCGATTCTTTTTTGTTCTCCCACAAAAATAGCAGCTTTTTCCGCTTCATTCACAAGAGCGCCCAACTGTTCCCCACAGAGCATCAGCAACAGGTCCAAAGCGCGGCTGTCAATTTGTTTGCCGAGACGCGCCAAATGTTTTCGGAGGTAATCCGGCAATTCCCAACGGCTCAAAGGTTTATATTCCCGCACTTTACCGCAGGAAGCCACAGCTTTCACCAATTTCATGCGCTGGTCCGCTTTATCGGCAGTAAACACCAGGCAGGCATCTTCATTGGGATGTGAGAGATAATCAAAGAGCAACTCCTCGTCACCATCGGTCTTTTTACTTTTCCCTTCCCTTTTGGATTCTTTCTTTTTAAACCAGGGAGAATTCTCCACGATGATCAACCGTTTTTCCGCAAACAACGGATTTGCCTCGGCTGCAGCCAAAATCAAATCCAATGAATCTTTGGCGCCGTCAAACACTTCGGTTCCATATTCTTCTCCGTCAAAATAATTACGAAAATAAGCGAGATCTTTTTGCAACAAAAAAGTTTCCTCTCCGTAAAACAGATAAACAGGTTTGATCTCCATGGCGTTCTCCTTTCTGTCATCGCATGGAAACAAACGGCGGATCGATGAGCACCGAACCGCCGTCTCCAATTTCTTTAAGGTTTCACTACAATATTGACAAGCTTATTGGGAATGGGAATAATTTTTACCACATTTTGTCCCGCAGTCAGCCGTTCAAAGGCTTCACTTCCTCTGACGTATTCCTCCAAAGCCACTTTATCAAGACCAGAGGGAACTACTAATTTTTCCTTGACTTTTCCATTGACCTGAATCACGATTTCCACTTCATCTACAGTCAAAGCAGTTTCATCATACTGGGGCCAAGGCAAGTCTATGATGGCTTCACCATGTCCCATTATTTCCCACATTTCTTCCGTAATATGGGGAGCAAAGGGAGAAAGAAGCAAAATCAACGTATCAAGCCCTTCCTTCAGCAGCCCTTCCTTCATGGATTCGCTGTCAGCATAACTCACCAACCCATTGGTCAATTCCATAATGGCGCTGATGGCCGTATTGAAGTTAAAGCGTTGACTAATATCGTCAGTAACTTTTTTCATCACTGAATGAATCAAACGACGAACATCTTTATCCTCTTTGGAAAGGGTAGAAATATCATAGTCATCTTTCAGTTCTGTATGCGACGTCACGATACGCCAAACGCGATTCAAAAAGCGGTAGCATCCTTCTACTGCGGAATCGTTCCATTCCAAATCTTTTTCCGGAGGAGCGGCAAAAAGAATGAAAAGTCGCGCGGTATCAGCGCCGTATTTTTCAATAATCGCTTCGGGACTTACGACATTGCCCAAGGATTTTGACATTTTGGTACCGTCTTTTAACACCATACCCTGGGTCAAAAGGTTTTCAAAGGGTTCTTTGGCCTTGCTGAGTCCCAAATCATAAAAGACTTTCATAAAGAAACGGGCATACATTAAGTGGAGGATGGCATGCTCCACCCCACCGATGTATTGATCCACATTCATCCAGTAATCGCTCTTTGCCTTATCAAAGGCTTTTTCCGCATTTTTAGGATCCGTATAGCGCAAATAATACCAGGAAGAACAAACAAAGGTATCCATGGTATCCACTTCTCTGGTAGCATGACCGCCGCAGCAGGGGCAAACCGTATCCATAAAGCTCTTGCTGGTCTTCAGCGGGGAATCACCGCCGGGATTAAATTCCACATCCGTGGGGAGCAATACCGGAAGCTGATCTTCCGGCACCGGAACGGTGCCGCATTGATCACAATATACCATGGGAATAGGAGCGCCCCAATAACGCTGACGGGAAATCAGCCAATCGCGGAGGCGGTAATTGACGACCCTGCGGCCAATGGATTTTTCCTCTAAATAATCGGCAATTTTTTCGATGGCCTTTTTGTTATTCAAGCCATTAAACGGTCCGGAATTTGTTAAAATTCCCTCTTCCGTATAGGCCTCCGTCATATCGGCGGCTTTCATATCGGGCTGATCCGGAGGTAAAATAACTTCTTTGATACCTAAATCGTATTTTTTGGCGAAATCAAAGTCGCGCTGATCATGGCTGGGCACCCCCATGACGGCGCCGGTACCGTAATCCATAATGACATAATTGGTGATCCAAATGGGAACGCGCTCTCCGTTCAATGGGTTGATCACATAGCGTCCGATGAACATCCCCTCTTTTTCCAGATCTGCGGAGGTTCTGTCCACCGTCGAAAGTTTATGCATCTTTTTCTGAAAGGCTTTGACATCTGCTTCATATTCCGATCCTGCCACCAAAACATCGACAAGAGGATGCTCCGGCGCGAAAACAAGATAAGTCACGCCGTAAACGGTATCGGGGCGGGTGGTAAACACAGAGAGCTTATCATCGTATCCCTCAATATCGAAATCAATCTCTACCCCGGTGCTCCGCCCGATCCAGTTTTCCTGCATCGTTTTCACTTTATTGGGCCAACCGGGAAGCAGTTCCAAATCGTCCAGGAGACGTTGGGCATAATCGGTGATTTTAAAGAACCATTGCTCCAGATTCTTCTTTTCCACGGTGGCGCCGCACCGCTCACATGCTCCATCCACGACCTGTTCGTTGGCAAGCACTGTGGCACAGGAGGGGCACCAATTTACCGCGGCCTTTTTTTTGTAAGCCAAACCATTTTTATATAGCTGTAAAAAGATCCATTGGGTAAATTTATAATAATCGGGAAGACATGTTGCCACCTCCCGATCCCAATCGTAACTAATGCCTAGAGACTTTAGCTGGGCACGCATATTATCCATATTTTTTAAAGTCCAATCAACAGGATGAACCTTGTGCTTAATCGCGGCATTTTCTGCGGGTAACCCAAAAGAATCCCATCCCATGGGATGGAGCACATTATAACCTTGCATCCGCTTAAATCGTGCCACCACATCACCGATGGAATAATTGCGAACATGTCCCATATGAAGATTTCCCGAAGGATAAGGAAACATTTCCAAAAGGTAATATTTTTCTTTCTCCGTGTCTTCCGTCACTTTAAAAGTTTGTTTTTCTTCCCAGCGTTTCTGCCATTTGGCTTCAATGGCCTGGGGATTGTATTTCACTTCCATAATTGTGACCAATACATCCTTTCCTAATTTACTTTATATTTCCATTACTGAACTGATAATGACCTTCCATACATGAAGCGAATCGTCATCGAGTGGCATATCTATCATAAAAAAAGCCGTCCCTCCATGGGACGGACAATTCCGCGTTACCACCCAAATTGACCTTTCGGCCCACTTGCAAAGAGGATAACGGCTCACCCCGCTATGGTTTCCCACAGAAGCTCCGAGACGAGTTCAGCCTCTCCATCGTGTCTCACAGCTGCCGACACGTCTCTGAAAATGGCAAAAGGCTTACTACTTCTCATCATCGCCCAAACAATATCGAAATTATTATATCCCACCTCAAACCACTTTGTCAAGGCTATGCTCTCATTCAAAAATAAATATGACGCAAAACAATCGCTCCAATCATTTCCAAACTATCAAAAAAGAGGGAGCATGATGCTCCCTCTAAAATTTTTCTCTTGTTATTTTATAATTTTATGCAGCCAAAAGGCGTTGCGCCCGCTTCTCCTGCTGAATTGCGACGATGAGATCGGTCAAATAAAAACACGCGCGCAAGGCAAAGCGAAGATCCTTTTCAATACTGCCACGTCCTACCATATATTCATCATGCCATGCTTTAATTTGAACCATGGGATTCCCTACTTCCGGGAAACGAAAATGGGGCAAGCGCTCACACTTCGTCAAACGAAAATGAAGACGCATTTCGTAAAGCATATGGCGGCGCATATTTTTCTCCAAATACTTTTTATTGTGGGCATTTGTAAAATAATCCGCAATAAAGTGGAGCATTTGACCGACCTTATAGCTAAAAGAACGGAGATCATTTACTTCCAGATCCAGGATTTCCTCCCACAAAACAGAAGCCGACTCCAAACATGCTTCTTCATAATGAGAACCGTGCTCCTTGTCTCTGAGATCCGGCATAATACTGCCACGATAGATTGCATTGAGGACAAAATGGAAACCGTATTTTTCCTTGGCATAATCGCTGATACGGCTTGCCAAAACGGTATGGCTGGGAATTAACATTTAAAAATACACCTTTTCTTCCTTGCGGATCGCTGTTGCAATTATACCACAGGAATTGAGGAATGCAATGTTTTATATTGGTTTTTATTGTGAACTCTCTGTGTTTATGTCCAGGTAGAATACGATTTAACCCCGTAAAATAATATAAAGCAAGTAAGGAAGATAGAGCAAAAACAGTATAGTTCCTCGGCCCCGGCCAAGCTTTTTATCCCGCAAAATAAAAAAGAGGAGCACCAGCGTGACGATGCAGAGAAAAATTCCATCCACAGTTACAGCGCGTTCCACATCCATGGGTCGAATTACAGCGGCAGTTCCTAACACTAAGCCAAGATTGAAAATGTTGGAACCGATAATATTACCCATAGCGATATCATTTTCTCCCTTTTTGGCCGCTACCAAAGAGGTAACGAACTCCGGAAGCGATGTCCCCAGTGCAACAATGGTTAGGCCTATCAATGATTCACTCAAGCCAAATTGCAGTGCAATGGCTGTAGCGGAATCCACCACTAAATTGCCGCCCCAAATAACGCCTAATAGACCAAATAGTACAAACGACACTGCTTTCCACGGTTTTATAGCCTCTTGCATTTCTGATTTGGGTCCTGAAGAAGCACGGAAATGAAAAGCATCTTTTAACATGAATCCTAAAAAGGCAGTAAATAGAATGAGAAAAAGAGTCCCTTCCCAGCGGGAGATATAACCATTGGCAGCTGAGATAAAAAACAGAACTGCTGCTATTAAGGAAATGGGAATATCCCTCTTTAACAAAACACCATCTATCATGATAGGGCGGATCATTGCCGAAATGCCGCCAACGCACAACAAGTTAAAAAGATTTGAACCAACCACATTTCCTACAGAAATGCCGCTTTGTCCTCCTAAAGCACCTGCAATACTCACAGAAAGTTCCGGAGCGCTCGTCCCCATGGCAACAACCGTTAGACCAATCATTACCGACGGTATACGCAACAGACGAGCGATTCCTGAAGCCCCGGAGACAAACCAATCTGCCCCTTTAATCAATAAGAAAAAACCAATGACTAAAAATATATAATTCATAAATTCCCTCATATGTCATGATTGTTTACAATCTTTACCACTATTCTATGAACCCCCACAGTGATTTTTTCTAGTTTTCATTGGATTTCTATTGTCATTTTTCGACTTAAGGGGTAAAATGTAGAATAGATATTACTAAATTGCGGGAAATCATCAATAAAAGATACTGAATCCCGTAAAGTAAGCTTATGTTTCCCAAAGATTCAATAAAAACACATGAGAAATAAAGGAGCCAACATAGTGAAAAACGAAACCGTTGTATTATTAGACTTCGGCGCACAATATAATCAGCTCATCGCCAGAAGGGTGCGCGAATGCGGCGTCTATTGCGAATTACTGCCTTATGATACAGATATTGAAAAAATAAAGGCCCGCTCTCCGAAAGGAATCATCCTTACCGGCGGCCCCTATAATGCGTACGAGGAAGACGCCCCCTTACCGGCCAAAGCCCTTTTTGAATTGGGAATCCCCGTTTTGGGAATTTGCTACGGTTTACAAAGCATGTCGCAAGTATTGGGAGGAACCATCGACCGCACAGAAAAACGCGAATATGGTGCCCAAACCATCACTTTGGAAGAATCACCAATTTTTCAGGGACTCACCGGTGAAACCCAATGTTGGATGAGCCATACCAATCAAGTGGATGTCTTACCCCCAGGGTTCCAGTCCATTGCCCATACGGCGACTTGCCCCAATGCTGCTGTTATGGATCAAAACAGGAAATTTTATGGAGTCCAGTTCCATCCCGAAGTGGAACATACTCCTTTCGGGCAAAAAATGTTACATCACTTTCTCTTTCAAGTATGCGGTGTCAGCGGTGATTGGCAAATGGATTCTTATGCAAAACGCACCATTGAAGAACTGCGAAAGAAAATGAAGGGTCAAAAGGTACTTTGCGCCCTTTCCGGTGGTGTTGACTCTTCTGTGGCCGCAGTTTTGGCCCATAAAGCCATTGGCGATAATTTGACCTGTATTTTTGTGGATCACGGCCTTTTAAGAAAAAATGAAGGCGATGAAGTAGAAGCCATTTTTAAAAAGCAATTCGCCATGAATCTTATCCGTGTCGATTGTAAACAGCGTTTTTTGGATCTTTTGGCAGGAGTCACCGAGCCGGAAAAGAAAAGAAAACTCATCGGCGCTGAATTCATTAAGGTTTTTGAAGAGGAAGCCAGAAAACTGGGACAATGTGATATTTTGATTCAAGGTACCATTTATCCTGACGTGATCGAAAGCGGTAGTAAAAATGCGCAGGTCATCAAAAGCCACCATAATGTTGGTGGACTTCCCGACGTTATGGATTTCAAAGAAATTGTGGAACCATTACGGGATTTGTTCAAAGATGAAGTTCGGAAGCTCGGTTTGGAACTGGGAATTCCTGAATTTCTAGTTTTTCGCCAACCATTCCCGGGCCCTGGTTTAGCCGTACGTATTATTGGAGATATTACAGCGGAGAAGATAGAAATTCTTCAAAATGCAGACGCAATTTTCCGTGAAGAACTGGAAAAGGATGGCATTGCTAAAGAGATCAATCAATATTTTGCCGTACTTACTAATATGAGAAGCGTTGGTGTGATGGGAGATGAAAGAACCTATGACTACACTTTGGCATTACGCGCTGTCACAACTTCAGACTTTATGACAGCAGATTGGGCAAAAATTCCATACCCCACTTTGGTCAAAGTATCCAACCGCATCACCAATGAAGTACGCCATATCAACCGCGTTGTTTATGATATCACCCAAAAACCCCCGGCCACCATTGAGTGGGAATGATGGAAAATGGGTAAAGTTTTTTGAATAAAAAATCAGCTGTTCTGGGGTTTAGTTATACTGCAACAATACAATGATACAATATTGATACTGCCAAAAGAGCTATTTGACTTTTAAGTCAAATAGCTCTTTTGTATTTTTGTCAAAACCAATATCGGTACATTTTTTCAAGAAATTCTTTGGTAATTGGATATCCTGCATACAAACCTATTATTGAATCTACACCGCAATATGGGCATATTGCAGTTTCTGAAGTATCCTCTATCCATTCAGTGATTTCTTTCGGGTTAAAAATTTTTAAACAATAAAAGCAACCACATTTTGTATCACTCTCAAGCTCTTTACGATGATTCATAGAATACTTATGTGCTTCAATATAATTCAACATTTTTCTTCACCTTTTAACTAATTATATACAATAGATATGAATTACTAATATATAGTAACAGAAAACATAATTTTAATCAACACTCAAATCATACATACTAAAGTATTGAAATTATGAAATTTATATGATAATATAATGTTGATAGTAGAGCCACTAATAATCGTATAATTTAGGTTAAAAATTCATTTCAATAAGTGATACTGTTTTGATACTGAAACAACTGTTTTTGTATGAAAAACGGCATAAATCGGACAAGAAATAGGCAAAATAGATATAGACACTAAATACATATGTTTAGTGTTTGAATGAACACGCCGAGTGGGAATAAGAAAGTTGTCATTTCACAAGTGCTGATAGCGTATTTCTCACAAAATCCGTTATCCCCAAAAAAGAATGACGATGGACAAAAAAATACAGAAAAAGAAGAGAAACAGACCTTGAAGGGAATCCCCTTTGAGGTCTGTTTTTTTCGGTAAAAACGGTCAGAAACCTTGTAAAATCAATGCTTTTGAGAAATGCTTTTTGCGAATCCCTTCCACGGATTTCCGTTCACAGGTTTCGCAAAAAGGAGTCGCAGAAGAGGCGAGGAGACGCTAACGGAATTTGCAAAAAGGACGCTAATGAAGTTCAGATAAAAACGGACAAAAAAAGATCCTTTCGGTATTGAGCACAGGCGAAAGGATCTTTTAAATTTTTTATTTATTATTGATGCGGGCATTGGCCCGTTCGAGGATTTCAGCGAACTTTGCTTTTACATCAGCAGGGATTCTTTCAGGGGTCGGCTCTGCCAAAATTGCTTTGGTTTTTTCATGGATACGGGTGCGGAGATCCTTGGCCCCTTCTTTCATCCATTTTTCATTATTGTATCTGTCATGAAGTTCGGGATACCAAATTTCTTTTCTGCAATTTGTAAAAGTAGACATTGCAGTGAGATATTCGCCGCCATGACCGACTTCTTTAAGAACATTGAGATCCATGGTATCTTTATCAAAACGGATACCTTCTTTAATACGGCGGGCATAACCGGCAATATCATTTACCATGGTCAAAGCATCATAATGGGAAGTCAGACCATCTTCCATAAAGCCAACGTCATGAATTAAATTACCGCCGTCCAAAATTGCAAAACCTAAGGTAAAGGTCTGTTCAATAGCACATTGTTCATCCACCATTTTGGAACACGTAGTGCCGCCGGTACCGAGGGTTGGCAAGTTCAGGTAATGGAACACATCGGCGCCGGCTGCTTCACACAGTACGTGTTCGGGAGTGCTGTAGCAAGTCCTAGTACTCTTCATATCAACGGAACCAGAGATTAAGCTGCAAAGATCAGGGCAGCCAGGATTAATCAACTGGGTCATGGTCAAAAGATAGAAATTTTCCGCAATAGCCATCATGATGGCGTTTGCCAAGGTTACGGGAGCAACGCTGCCGAGCTGAATATAGCTGATTACACTTTGGGGAATGTTATGTTCCGCACAATAGAATTGTTTGTCGGTAAAAATCTCATCTTCCGAACAGAGAGGCGTTGCCGTCTCGCCTGAAAGCATGATGATAGATGGTTTCTCTGCAAAGGCTTCCAAACTTCCGTACAGAGCCTCTATCATTTCGCCTTGTTCTTCCATGGTATAACGGTTCGTGGGCAAAGAGCAGATTGGTTTGTCGCTGTACTCTAACATTGCCTGAAGGCTGTAAAGGTCTTTCAGTTCCGGAGGGCAGTCAACGGGATCTGATAAACTCATGAGAAAATCAAATTCCGGAAGCGCATCCATAATCTTTGCACAGTTTTCACAGTCAGCTAAGGTAGAACGACGACGTTCGTTAGTTTCAAAGTCTTGGAAAAAAGGATTGGTGGGGCCGCTGCCGACAAAAGCGTTGGTCCCGCTGACTTCGATATATTCATCGGTTTTTCTGTTATAAAGTTTGACGCTTTTCGGCGCGGAGTTGATGGCTTTGATCACCATTTCTCTGGGAACTTTGACGATGTCATCTTCTACAGGAGCACCAGATTTTTTATACAATTCGCAGATTCTTTGATTGGATTTGATTCCAATGGTTTCCAAAATCTCAAAAGCGCCCAAAATGACCTGTTCTACCTGTTCTTCGGTGAGCGCGTGGTAGCTTGTCCAATTTTCTTTGTAATACGATTTTAATCCTTCGATTGCCATAATCATAACCTCCTTTTTAACAATCACAAAGCTCCTTGTTGCTGTTATCTTGTTTTAAATGGCTGTTGCCTATTCAGAAATTTATGCTGTTCCTCGGAGCAATTTGATACCAAATCATATCGCAAATAATGTGCCAAACATAATACTTTTAAGGAAAAACTTTATTCCACCTGCTAAATCATGTATGAAAACACTACAAGCAAGAAAAATCGGACAATCTAACTAAAGACAAAAGAAATCATGTAAAATTATGTAAAAAAAAGAAAAACGCAATTGTCTCACATTGCGGTTTTCTTTTTTCTTTTTTTGTCTTTTTTATACTTTAGATTCAGCTTTTGAGTCATCATAATCTTTGAACCCTACAATATTTCAAAAGATTCATTACTCTCAAATGAGCGTCCAGTATAAAACGATCATCTCCCCTTCCCGCTCAAATTTGTTATATGAATTGTGGATAACACTCGGAGTGCTGCCACAGTAAAATCCAAATTGGTAAAACATATCCCTTCTTTCACTCAATTTTTATCAAATTTTACCATCTACCTTCTATTCCAATCGAAATAAAAAATCAAGTACCGCAGATTAACGATACTTGATTCTCAAGCTGTCCTCACAGCTTGATATTATATTTTTTCACGCGGTAATACATCAGTTGGCGGCTGATCCCCAATGATCGAGCCGCTTTGGCCAGATTTCCCTCGGCATTTCGAATGGCCTCGATGATCTCGCTGCGTTTTGCTCGTTCAATAGAGCGCAACAAACCATCATTTTCATCGTCGAAAGCAATTCTGTTATTTCCTGACAAAGATGCGAAAGTGTTTTCCTTTTGCGAAAACTCGGAGGATTTTTCATGATTGCTCTCCGATTGCGTCAAATAACGACGATAGCGATTTTCCGGGGTATCGTTGTCTTCAAAAACATAAACGGGCAGATCTTTAAGACAGATATAATTCCCGTCCTCGGCAAAATTCATTGCCGACTCAATACACGTTTTCAGTTGACGGACATTACCGGGCCACGAAAATTCATAAAAGCAGGTCATAACTGCGTCATCTACCCCAAGGATGTGTTTATCAAAGCGATCATTATATTTTTTAATGAAATAGTCAATAAGTTCCGGTAGATCCTCTTTCCGTTCCCGCAGTGGAGGTATCACGATGGGAACAACAGAAAGACGATAAAGCAGATCCTCTCGCATATGTTGGTTACGCACAGCATCAACAGGATCTTCATTGGTGCTGCTGATTACACGAATATCAATGGGGACTTCTTTATTGCTGCCCAGCTTCATGATGCGGCGTTCTTCCAAAACGCGGAGAAGCTTCGCTTGGGATGCCAAAGGCATGGAATTGATTTCATCGAGAAATACAGTCCCACCGTCGGCTTGGGCGAGAATGCCATCCTTCTCTACCGCTCCGGTATAGACCCCTTTGACGGTACCAAAAAGAATGCTTTCGATCAGTGTTTCGGGAATGGCGGCGCAGTTTAGTGCCAAAAACGGTTTTTTCACCCGATTGCTTCCATTATGGATCGCTCGGGCAAAAATTTCTTTTCCACTGCCGGTACTGCCGATCAACATTACGGAAGAATCTGTTTTTGCTGCTTGCTGCGCCTGGCTCACAGTACGAGAGAATACGTCGCTGCTGCCAATAATCCGGGAAAAAGGATCTTGTTTCAGGCTGCGATCAAAGTTTTTTTGCTTATTGATGACCCGTTGCAGCGCAATATTTTTTTCCACCATATTTTTAAAACGTGTCATATCTCGCTGAATACTGTAGGCTCCCACCAGACGACCATCCTCATAAATAGGACCCGCATTGCAAAGCTGAATCACTTCTTTTCCGTTTACGTAATATGAGAATTCTTCATTCATCACCGGACATTCCATTACCAAAGCTCTCAATGCGGGACTATTGATTCCTTCAAGACCATATAAATCTTGTACTGTCTTACCTTTAATATCCTTTAAAAAATACCCATCAAGTGCTTCTGCTGCCTTATTGATATATACAGTTCTTCTTTCAGCATCAATTACATAAACGGCATCAACCATTCGATCAAAAGTATCAAAGTATAAACTTCGATTGTCAAATACTTCCAAAAACAAATTCATGCCTTTCCTCCGCAAAGATTCTTTCATTGCTAATATGACTAATCCATAAAAATATAAATACATCTCCGATTTATGATTTTCGTCAGCGAAATTAAGCCCCAATATGTCGTTAATTCTAATGACATGAAAAGTATTGGCCAATCACCATTCTACATATAGGAAAGAATGGGATATGCTTTCATTGGATCCTCCAACCATATCGTTATCTCGGCATCTTACTGCGATATCTTTTGGAGTGCTTTGTTTATAAAATGCCATGAAATTCACTCCCTGTTTTGTGAATTCGTTCTCTAAAATTTACGGAATTATCGGGAGTTTTGCCTTTATGAATTTGTTAAATTCAGCTTACAACCTATTTTGATCTCCCCATTCACACATACCGTCTAGAATGGGAATTAGAGATTTCCCTCGCTCCGTCAAACTGTACTCTACTTTCGGTGGGATTTGAGGATATTCTTCCCTATGAATCAACTGATCAGCTTCTAACTCCTTTAGGGATAAACTCAGGGTTTTGTACGAAATACCGCCAATGTAGCGCTTCATTTCATTGAAACGCACGACTCCAAATTCCATGAGCGTATAAAGGATTGTCATTTTATATTTACCGTTGATTAACGATAAGGTATAGCTAAAACCAGTGGTATCAAGGCATTCATTGGAGATACATCGTTTGCTCATTTCACACTCTCCTTTTAGTAAGTACATGGCTTATGTGCAAGTATCGCACTTTTATGTGCGTACTTGTTTTTTTATCAATTCTTGTTAAGATTATAATATCGACAGTGAAAAAAGTCAATCTTATAAAAAAGATCATCATCCATGCAAAGCAATGAACATTCAGGCAGACAAATACGAATCAGGATCATATAACGATGAAATTGGAAACTATGTTTTATCATGATGTGATAGAGAAAAAGGCTTTATAACATACTTTATAACACATAAAATACTTTAAAAACTGAGGAGGTAACACCCCATGCGATCAGAAATCAAAGAGTATCAGGCCGTAGAAGAAGCAGCAATGAAATTTGTAAAAAGCGTTGCTGAAGGCAACAGCAAATACGCCAAAGAGCTGTTTATCGACGAGGCAGTATTATTTGGCTATCTGGACGGTGAATTGGAGCATGGCTCCATCGAACAGTTTTACCGTAATGTCGACACCGTACCCGGCGGAGATCACTTCAAAGCCCGCGTAGACGTTCTAATGGTAGAAGAATCTTTAGCCGTTGTTCGCGTGCTGGAAGAAGGTTGGGGAAACAGAATCGATTTCACCGATGTCCTACTGATGTTAAAAATGAACGGCCAGTGGAAATGCGTTGCAAAAGCTTACAACCAGAATTCAGATACCATTGAAAAATAAATCAACAATAGCGGCTGCAAAATTAGCCGATTTTTGACTGGGAGGATCAACCTATGAGTAAAAAAATTGTTGTAATCACAGGCAGCCCCCGGAAAAAGGGAAACAGCTTTGCAATGACAGAAGCTTTTATCAGAGCGGCAGAAGAAAAAGGTCACACTGTAACAAGATTTGACGCTGCCATGCTTGCAAAACTTGCTATAAAACGGACAAAGCATGCTCCTTTGACGATGACTTCAACACCATTGCCCCGGAGATTCTGGAAGCGGACGTTTTGGTCTTTACCATGCCGGTATACTGGTATTCAATACCAGCGCAAATAAAAGGCGTGATCGACCGTATTTATTCCCTAGTGGTAGGCGGCAAAGATATCGCGGGCAAAGAATGCGCCCTTATCGCTTGCTGTGAAGAAGAAGACCTATCCGTATTGGATGGAGTGCGCATTCCCATGGAACGCACAGCCGCTTTGAACAAATGGAAAATGGTCGGCGAAGTATTGATCCCCGGCGTACTGAACGTTGGCGATATCGAAAAGACCGATGGCTGTCAACAGGCGGCTGCACTTGCCAATAAAATTTAAATGGAGGATTGCTATGAGCAAAAGAATTGTAATACTGAACGGAAGTCCCCGCAAAAAGGGAAATACATCTACCCTTGTCAAGGCCTTCATTGAAGGAGCGGAAAGCGCAGGCAACACCGTAACAAAATTTTTTCTCAACAGTATGAACATTCATGGCTGCAAAGGATGTTTCGGCGGACACAGCAGCAGAGAACGCCCTTGCGTCCAGAATGACGATATGAGTCAAATTTACCCGGCAGTGAAGGAATGCGATGTAATTGTACTGGCGACCCCTCTCTACTACTGGAACATGAGCGGACAGCTCAGAACGGCTTTTGACCGTCTGTTCGCCTTGGAAGAAAACGATGGAAATCTTCTCAGAGGTCACGACAGAGCTTGCGCGCTTCTGATGGCTGCGGAAGGCCACGGCTTTGAAGATGTGCTTACTTATTACAATCACCTGATGGAACATCTGCGGTGGAAGAATCTCGGGCATGTTCTTGCCGGTGGAAATGGTGATATCGGAGACATTGAAGGGAAACCTGAAATTCAAAAAGCCTACGAACTAGGGAAATCCATTCAATAGACTACTGAAAGGAAACGACTTCCTTGGAAAAAATCAAATTGCCTCAGGCTTCTAAACTAACTTCCCCTAACTCTGTATCAGTTGTGTGTACGGAAAAACCGGACGGTTCCACAAACCTTGCCACTGTCTCTTGGTGGATGCATCTTTCTTTTCACCCAAATATGATCGCCTACGCCATGGCGAAAACCTCCTACAGCGGAGAAATGGCGCGAAAGAACAAGAAAGTAATCCTCACCATCCCCGGTGCGGAAATTGCCGAGGCTGTTCTCGGCTGTGGCAGCACCACAGGCCGCGATACTGACAAAATCGCAAAATTCGGCATCGAAAT
>CAJFVQ010000010.1 GCA_904420535.1 Candidatus Cryptoclostridium obscurum | reverse complement strand
TCATGGATAAGTTCTCTTGGATCTTGGTTGGTTGCGCTGATCAGGCGGCAATTTACAGGATATGGGCGGTTGCTACCGATACGGCATGCCTGTTTTTCTTGGAAAACGCGAAGTAGTTTTCCTTGGAGTAATAAGGGCATGGAGTTGAGTTCATCAAGAAATAGGGTCCCTCCATTGGCGTCCTCCAAAAGCCCCGGTTTATCGACTGCACCTGTGTAAGCACCCTTTACGGATCCAAATAAAAAACTTTCCAGCAAGTTTTCCGGAATAGCTGCACAGTTGATGGCCACAAACTTACCGTCATGTTGCAAACTTGCATTATGGATTCCCTGTGCAAAAATTTCTTTGCCTGTACCTGTTTCACCATAAAGCATGACTGGTGTTTTATTGATTGCCACTTTCCTGGCTTTTGATACGAGGTCGATCATCGCAGAAGAGCTGCCGATTACATCGTAAAGTGTATAAGGAGCATTATTGACAACTCTCGCGTTGCTATCCAGGAAGCGTTTACGGTATTCAGAAATTTTATTAAGCTGTTTTTCGGAATATTCAACATAGTTGGCCAAAGAATAAACTGCTTTTAATTGATTTTGGTAGTAAAAAGGATAGGCTTGTGCAAAAACGGAAATGGTTTTGTTATGTAAATCTTTATAAGTGATTAATTGTTCTTTCGATTGTTTCCCTGTACGGATAATGTACCCTGTTACAGAAGCTGGTAACTCCATATATTGCCAAGCCTGCGCTTGCTTTTTCCCAATGGCTTCTTCCTTTTTTACTCCGTCTAACAGTTCTACGGTTTTATTGAACCAAATGACCTTGTCTTCTGTATCGGTAATATATATACCTTCCAATACTTTATCTAAAATTTCTTCATAAAGAAGTATTTTTTCTTCCAATTCTTCCAAGTTTTTATCATTTTTGTGATACATATTCTTACTCCAATATTTTATAACAATATTTTAAACTATTTAAATGATATTTGTCAATCAATGTGCGATTTACAATTGATTGATTTTCTCTATATTGGTTTGAAATTTTTATGATATGTAATAAGTTATTACATGTATTTAAATATTACATATGATTTATATGTCATCTACCTCGGAATAAAAAAAATTTAAACCAATGATGTAATATTTAATTACATATTTTATACGAAATGATATTGGGAGAGAATTATTTTAATAAAATACCTGCACAAAAAAGTAATTTCAGTTGGCATGGAATTTGCTTTATAAGTTTGTGAATGTAGCTACAAACCAAAACTGACGCAATAAGAGATAAGGAGATGTATGCCATGAAAGCAAATTCGATTACCCATCAAAGTATCCAGATGAATGTTCTGACAGACGGCCAATGCGAACAGATTTTTGAGTCGGCTCTGCGTGTTTTGGCGCGTACCGGATGCAATGTCCATCACAAAGATGCTCTGGAGTTGCTGCGGAAGGCAGGATGTTCCATTGATGGCATTCGGGTAAAAATTCCTTCTCATTTAATTCAAAAAGCTTTATCTACTGCTCCCAAGCAAATTATGGTTTATGACAGAGAGGGAAATCCGGCGCTCCGCTTGGGGGCCCGCAATGGAAATACCTACTTTATGGCGGGATTAGAAAATCAGTATCGAATTGATTTGGAAACAGGCGAGAAACGCCTTACCGTCAAACGTGATGCTGCCGAAGCCGGCTTGATCATTGATGCTTTGCCCAATGTAGACGTTGCCTGCGGGCTTACCTGTATTTCTGATTGCACTCCTCAGCTAGCTGATGTCTATGAACTTCGTATGTTGTTGGAGACTACCACGAAACCAATATTGATTTGGAATTTTAATAAAGAAAATTTAAAAACTCAGGTTGAGCTTTGTGCTGCTGCTGTAGGCGGTATGGATGTACTTTTAGAGAAACCATTTATTATTGCCGGCGGTGCAGCGTCAGTTCCGCTTTCCCATGGGGAAGATACTTTGGATAAATTGCTGTACATGTTTGAATTGGGGTTACCCACACCTTATATCGCTGCAACTATGATGGGAGGTACTTCCCCGGTAACTTTAGCGGGATCTCTGGTACAGGGGCTTTGTGAAACTCTGGTTGGACTTCTGCTTTCACAATTAAAGAATGAAGGCTGTCCTTTTATGGGGACTTGTTTCGTCGATATGCTGGACATGAAAACAATGTCTTTTGCCATGTCTTCTCCTGAATATTCTTTGGGAGCCGCTGCAGCTTGCGATGTATTCCGCTACCTCAATCTTCCGTTTGAAGTCCATTTGGGCTGTACAGACTCACCCATTTTTGATCAACAGGCCGCATTCGATATTGGGATCCAATTGTATACTGGTATTTTAGCTGGCGCAAATATTATGAATTTCTGCGGCTATCTGGAAACGGCAATGTCTTCTTCGTTGGAAACTTTGGTATTCGCTAATGAAGCCATTGATTACTGTAAAAAAATCGCCGGTGGCGTCGAAGTTACCGATGAAACCTTGGCGGAAGACGTGATTCATAATGTAGGTCCCAATGGCAACTTTTTGGCAGAAGAGCATACGATGCGCCATTTCAGAGAAAGTTGGATGCCGCAAAATATGATTCGAACAAGTTATAAAAAATGGGCTGATAGCGGCAAAAAAGATTGGAATCAACGTAATAAAGATATCGTGCGTGAAATTCTGGCAAAAGGCCCCCAAAAACCCTTATCTGCTGAAACTTTAGCAAAACTTGACGAAATCATGGCTGAGGCTGAAAAGCGTTATCAGTAACGAATGTGTATATAATCACGAGAAGGCGAAGGTCCGCCTTCTCGTGATCCATAAAGAAAGGAGGGATGTACCATGACAGACGTCAACCATGAACTTAGTAATGGAAGAAAAGTGCTGGTAATGGTCGCACTGATCTTTGCTACCCTTGTGCCCATGGGGGATATGGTAATTATTCCCGCTGCGGAAAGTATGTATGGCCACTTTTCCGATACGAGTATGGGAGTCCTTAATTTTATTCTTTCCGGGCCTGCTTTAATTGGTATTTTTGTCGCTCCTATCGTCGGAAAACTTATGGCAATCATGCGGAAAAAGACATTGCTGATCATCGGTGTTGTAATATTTACGATTGGAGCGGTTTTCGGTATTGCCATTGAAAATGCTGTTTATATGGCAGTCATGCGTGCCATTGTCGGTGTCGCGGTGGGCATTGTGGCGCCAGTTTGTATGGCAATCATGGCAGATATTTTCCATGATGAAAAACAATTAGGTTCCATGATTGGTATTTGGAATGCCGGAATGTCCGGGATCGGGGCGGTTTTAAGCATTGTGGCAGGGATTGTCGCTACCATCCAGTGGGAATATGTATTTCGGATTTATTTGATCGCATTGCCAATTCTTATTATGATTTTCATCTTTCTTCCCCGAAAAACACCGCTGGAAACCGATCGGGGGGCTCACGATGCAGAAGAACAACAACATCGCTCTGTAAGCGAAAACCAAAAGATGCCCTGGGGACCTGTGCTTTTTGACTTGGTGTTGTACTGCCTTGGAGCAATGATCATTTGCGTCATGTATTATCAAATTTCTATGTATGTGGTGGAAACGGCGATCGGTAACGCTGCTGTTGCCGGAATCCTTTCTACTGTTTTGACCATTGGAACATTTGTGGCGTGTATTACTTTTGGCCCGTTATATGGAAAGTGTAAGCAATACCTTCCCATAATCATTTTTGCTTGTATTGCAATCACATATGCTTTATTCGCTTTTGTTCCCAACCTGGTGGGAGCCGGTATTGCGATGGCTTTGGACGGGATTGCAAACGGACTGATTATGTCCTACTATCAAACTCATCTGGCTGTGATTGTGCCGGAAAAGCAAGTTCCGTTTGCGTTGAGTCTTTCGTCTGCCTTTTTAGGGTTGGGAATGTTTCTTACGACATATCTTACAACGTTTTTACAAAGCATCGGCAACGGAACAATGATACAAGTCAGTTTGATTCTTGCAATTGGTTCTTTGGTTCTTTTGATCATCAATGCTTTCCATTCTTTTGGCAAGCGCAAAAACGCTGTTAACAAATAATATTAGAATATTTTGATTGTTGATTTTATCAAGAACTACTCAGCATTTTACAGCTGAGTAGTTCTTTGATCAATGGATTCGTCGATAATTTACCACAGCGACTACTTTTCAGGTTTTATAATTTCTGGTATAATAATAAAAAAATTCTTTGATATGGTGGATACATACCATTTTGATTGAATGAAAGAAGTGATTGTATGAAGTATATCCTAATTCTTGCCGACGGTATGGCAGACTGGCCCATTGAAGCGCTCGGTAATAAAACGCCTATGGCGGTTGCGAATAAGCCTCATATCAACGCTATGGCGGCAGGGGGCATTACTGGCCTTTGCCAAACCGTACCTCCAGAATATTCTCCTGGCTCTGATGTCGCGAACCTTTCGGTATTGGGGTATCCCCCCAAGGAGTTCTATAAAGGCCGTTCCTCCCTGGAAGCAATTTCTGCCGGTGTTCCTTTGGAATGCGGCGATATCACCTTACGAGCGAATCTTGTCGCTTTGAGTGACGAAGAAAATTTTGAGGACAAGCGTCTTCTGGATTACTGTGGTGGGGAAGTCACTACGGACGATGCGGCAAAACTTATTGCCGATGTGCAAAAAGCCCTTGATAACGAGATTTTCAGTGTTCATCCTAGCGTTTCTTTTCGCAATATTCTTTTGTGGCACGGAGGTCCCCTGGATACTATTTTTGATCCCGCCCATGAGATTATGGGAGAGAGGATCGGAGATCATCTGCCTCAGGGAAGCGGTGCCGACGCTGCCATTGATTATATGAAAAAGGCCCATGAAGTTTTGAAGAATCATCCTTATAATCAAGAAAAGGTAGCCAAAGGGGAATTACCCGCCAATGCTCTCTGGCTTTGGGGCCCTGGAGAAAAAACCACCTTGCCTTCTTTTGAACAACGTTACGGATTGAAAGGCGGCGTCATCAGCGGTGTCGATCTAATTCGCGGTATTGGCATCAGTGCGGACATGGATATCCTCTATCTTTCCACTGCTACCGGCGGCGTAGATACAGACTTTCGTGGAAAAGGAGAGTTGGCGGCGGCCTATTTAAAAGGTGGCGGCGAGTTTATCTTCGTCCATGTAGAGGCACCGGATGAAAGTGGGCACCAGGGGAAAATGGATAAAAAAATCAGCGCCATTGAACGTATTGATAATGAAACAATCGTTCCCATCCTGGAAGCATGCAAAGTCATGGGTGAGGATTATCGTATGATGGTAATGCCGGATCATCCTACACCTTTAGCTATCCGCACGCACAGCAGAGATCCCATTCCTTTTGTAATTTTTGATAGTCGCTATCATTCTCTGGATGGCTCTGTAGTCCACGACGAAGCCCGGGCCAAAGAGCAAGGTCTGCTATTTCCCGATGGTAAAAGTCTTTTGGCGAAATTTTTCGATGAGTCATATCATTAAAAAGGATTCAAAAGAAGAGAAGCCCGCAATTGCGGGCTTCTCTTCTTTTGAATATTGTGTTATAATAAACCAAAGGAGGAGATTTCTATGAAGGTTGCCGTCGTAGGATCAAGAAATCTGAATATCAATATTGCGGAATACCTTGATTGTGAAGTGGTAACCGAACTTGTTTCCGGTGGTGCGCGCGGAATTGATTCTCTTGCTGAGGAATATGCCCGCCGCAAGGGGATCCCTCGGAAAATTTTTTATCCTGATTATGACGCCTATGGCCGTATTGCTCCTTTGATGCGCAACCGTGAAATTGTGGCCTATGCAGACCTTGTGATTGCTCTGTGGGATGGTTGCTCCCGAGGGACAAAAAATGCCATTGACCATGCGCGTCAGTTAAAAAAGCCTCTCAAAATATTTATTTTCCCTGGTAATGACGCCCACAGTCTATTTTCGGAACCTATCGTAATGTAATAAAAATATATATCGTATACGCAATGAAAAAGCGGGAGCATAATGCTCCCGCTTTAATTGACTTTGTGGGATCTTTTCAATAGAGCCTTCTTCGGCAAAGATGCAAATGCCGCAGAGCATATCACTGCAACGATGCCGTGAAGAGGAAAACAAAGCACCAGAACGCATACGGTAATTAACGGGCTGTTAAGTACTGTTGTGGTGAAGGCCGATGCCACCACAGCTGCGGAAAATGTTCCGTCGAGTTTCATCAATGCGGCCATGGCATATCCGCCGCAGATCCCGGAAAATATTACTGGAAAAATATGGCCTCCCCGCCAACCCGAGGCAATGCAAACGGAGGTCAGAATCACTTTAACGATTGCAGTGAGAAACAATATGATAACAGGCATTTGTTGCCAACTGTCCATTAAGACATTCATTTCTACTTCGCCGGAAAACAATGTTAGAGGGAGGATTGTATATGCACCAGCAAGGACAAGTCCGCCGATGATCCCTTTTAGTACCGGTTTGTTCTCCAACGGATGGAAAGCTTTTTGGAATAGTTGTTCCATTTTTTGATAGAATATTCCCATTGCTATGCCCAAAAAACATAAAGGGAAGAACCAAAGAAGTTCATTCGAGGTGACAATGGAATCGGAAAAACGACCAAGGGTTATATTGTTCCCCAAAAAAACAGATAAAAGCAGATAGGTTGCGAAACCTCCGGCAACAGACATCAAATAAAAAAGAAACCGTTGTTTGCCAGGGAGGAGGAATGTCTGTTTCTCATCTTCCAAAGGGGCTGCCAGGCCAAACAAAGGTGATTTAAAAATCACGCTCAATACTACTGCGACGCTTGCTTCCGCACCGTTCTTTAATTCATGACCGGCATAGCGTAAATTGCTTGACCACTTGGAGCACAATACAGCAATTATGGAAGTAAGACCTGCTTCCGGTCCAATGCTTCCGCCAAAAAACAATGGCAATAAGGAACAGAGCAAGATTCCCCAAAAAGGGTGGTTGCCATAACCCTTTTGACTTTTTAAGGATTTCATGACATCCGAAAGGGGACGAGGATAGACTCCAAAACGGCGTTGGCAAAGGCCGATCAATGCTCCACCACAGCCACAGACGATCAAAGGATAGAAAGGAGAATTGAATTTTGCGGCGCCGTGCTCCCAAATCAAAGCGATGCCGTGCTCCATACAAAATAAGAAACACCATGCGACCAAAGCCGCTAAAACGCCGATAAAAAAATAGATCCCCAAAAAAGGCGCGAAATATTTTATTTTATTTTGATTCGCACTGCTGTGATTCATCAAATTTTTGAAAGAACTTCTCCAATATTTTCATGAAAAATAAGATTCGCTTTGCTGTCATAGGAAGTCGCATCACGGTTGATCAAAACGAGACGGTCTCCGTGATAGTAATTAACAAGCCCTGCTGCAGGATATACCACCAAGGAGGTGCCGCCGACGATCAGCATATCGGCATTACCGATAGCGTTGACGGCGCCGCTGATGACATTTTGGTCGAGGCCTTCGCCGTAAAGCACTACATCAGGTTTCACAGTACCGCCGCAGCGTGGACATTGAGGGATTCCTTCGCTTTCCAGTATGATGGATTCATCGTAAAAACTGCGACATTTTTCACAGTAATTCCGCTTTACAGAACCATGCAGTTCATAAACATTTTTACTGCCCGCCATTTGGTGCAGACCGTCAATATTCTGTGTTACCACGGCGTCCAATTTTTTCTGATATTCCAATTCTGCCAATTTTAAATGGGCTGTGTTTGGTTTTGCATTGGGATAAAGCATCGTACGGTAAAATTCAAAAAACAATTTTGTATGTTTAAGATAAAATTCATGAGAGAGCATAACTTCCGGCGGGTAGGGGAATTCCTTTTTTTGGTAAATACCATCGTCGCTTCGGAAGTCGGGAATATTACTTTCGGTGGATACGCCTGCCCCGCCAAAGAAAACAATATGATTGCTGTCCTCCACCATTTGGCGAAGAATTTCTATGTTTTTATCTGTGTTCATGAAGGGGCAACTCCTTTCCTTAAAATTTGTATGAGATTCTTTTAATTTTGCATCAATTCATATTATAGTGGAATTTGTTTGGAATACCGTTCTCGTAATTCATTTCTATCTGCCGTGGTGTTTTCTGGGACTTCTTTGGAAGAATTTGCAATGAGTACTACCAATGCATCAATCAGAGCAACTAGAGCGGTCATGGAATGATGTTCACTGTTACCGCCGCGATAAACATAGAGGTTAACATCTCCTCTTGTTTCATGTTCTGTATAAAGGCGATCAGTCACGAGAATGGTAGGGATTTTCATCTTTCTGGCATGATCTAATACTACTTTTGCCTCTACGGAAATTTTATAAAAAGCAAAAATAACGATGAGCTCACCGGGGCGGATTCCGGCTAAATCTTCAAATAATTCTGAGCCGCTGGAATGGAGGCGAATGGTATGCTTTTGAAAACATTTTATGCGGAATGATAGAAGTTCTGCCGGGCCAGCTGATGCTCCCTTCCCAAAAATATGAATGACCTGGGTGTCGCGAATCATTTTGACTGCTTTGTTTATGTCGTGCTCTGAAAGGTTTTCGATGGTTTTATCGATATATTCCTGTTGCTGATGCAGTAAGCTTTTCGCTGACATTGTACCACTAAGCGATAATGCATCTTGGAACTTTTGCGCAGGAGTCAATATGCTTTCATGGGCGATAATTGCATTTTTCAGCTCCTTAAAATTAGGATAACCGACGTGGCGCACAAAACGGGAAAGCGTAGCAATGCTTACCTCTAGTTCTTTTGCTAGCTGATCAATGGTAAGATACGGTATCGTTGAAATATGCTGGTAGATATAGTCGATGATCTTTTCGTCACTTTGGGTTAATGTAACTCCATCGAGCTGAAATCTAAAATCAGACATGAAAAAGCTCCTTTGCTACAACATCATTTTTAATCAACTTAATCATATATGATGAACATGGAAATATCAAGAGAATCTTTTTAACAGTTTTACGCAAATTTGTTACAGCCTCTTAGAAAATATGGTATAATAAAACGTTAAATAATAATTAATATATTTTTATATAAAAGGAACGATATCAATGCAGCAAAGAATCTTCCAAAAAGATCCCATGATTCTTTTTAATAAGGATCAATTGGTTCGCCATGGTCGCGGTTTAGTTTTACGGTTTCAAAATAGTCGCAAGGTGCTTCATACTTCTGTAGCTGGTGGTGGCATTCGCCGTGATTTAGAGGCGATATTTAACTTTGATTTGAAAGATGAAAACGGTCGTTGTGAATTGCGGGAGAAAACATACAAAAAAGAACTAGAACGTATTGCCGTTGAATTGGGGTTGGATCCTCGATTCAGTGTTGGGATGACAACCGCCGTCACCATGGATGATGTCGTGGTGGAACAACAGGAGAGCCACGGCCTTTCTGTGGCGGCTGTTGTTACTGGTGGCATTGAACGTAACGGAGGGTATCCCGGCGACCGAGCTTCATACCGCGAAGAAAACGACAGTTTTTTGATGCTTGGTGGCACCATCAATACCATGGTGATCATTGGCGCCGACCTGCCCGACGGAATCCTTTGCCGCGCCGCCGTAACCGCTACCGAGGCAAAAGCAGCAGCCATTCATGAGCTTCGTTTGCCGAGTGTCGTTTCACCGGAAATTGCCACAGGTTCTGGTACCGATGGACTCGCTGTGGTTTCTGACCCTGCATCGCCTTTGAAAAGAACCGACGCTGGGAAGCACTCTTTGTTGGGACAGTTGATTGGTGGAGTCGTTCGTTCTGCGACTAAAAAAGCTTTGCTTCTTCACATGGAATCTCATGATACTGATATGACGAGAATGAGTAATCGTTTGAAGCGCTTTGGTGTCTGTAAAGAATCTTTTTTCCGTTTTATGGAAAAAAACGACAAATTGGAACGGTCTGAAATGATTTGGGCACAAGCCGAGGCCATGCCGGAATTGGCTGTGAAAGCGAGTATGGTCGCGGCGATTATGGACGATATGCGTCATGGAATATTTTCTGAAGTCTATGGTATGAATCAATTAAAGCGACAGCTTTTCCCCGATGGTAAAGAGAATACGTTTCCTAATCTTTGGTATGAATTTTTGATGAGAATTGGGGATATTGCTGAGTGAGAATGAGGCATAGTAGTGCACCTTACTTTGACTTCGTTTGTTTTTTTCGGAGGTAATTGGATAATATATCGATAAATTCTGTTACCGTCGGGGATTTCTGCAATTCATAACCGGCAATACGATTAAGCTTGATTCGATTTTGCGGATTAATCCATATTCGTGAAATCAAAGTGCGAATATTACGTTCCACTGCGCTCCATGTGCAATCGTTTTCTTTTGCGATCCTGAGATAAATATCTTTGGTGACGGAACATAAAAATTCTTCATGTTCAATTGCCAATTCAATGGCCATAATGGTTCGTTGGTAGCCTTTGTAATTGGCACCGACGCCAAACTCTCTTAAAAGCAATTCAGTATCACTCATAGTAATTTCCTCCTTATATAGATTTGAAGAAATTTTATAATAAAATTCCATGCTAAACTTGTATTTTAACATTTTTTTGTAATGTTTGACTTTTTTCGACCGTAATACACATTTTTTTACAAGAACAGTGCCGAAATTTGATGAATTTTGGCTCTGATTTATCATTCGCAAATATATGAATCATACCTGAATTGCTATTATTGAGAAACCCTGAGGTAATATGTTTCTAAAAGAGTTTATATTTATTGATTTCTGAATGAAAATTTCGTAAAAAAGCAACCATCATGATGGTTGCTTTTTTTTGCGGATCTAAATTCACCAATATAAAATTTAATTCTTGTGTTTTATGAGAAAAGTACTTGCATTTCATTAAAAGGATCATTCCAAGTTGTTACTGTTGTAAACATGTCCACTTCTACACAAAGTGTTGGCCATTTGCCAATTTTTTCTATTGCATCTTTCAGCAAATCTAACTTGATTTTTTTGTCTTTCTTTTTATAATTTACACATAAATACTCCCCCTGTGGTAGAGTTTCTATCCTGGTAAATAGGGACGTTTTCCGTAATGCGACATCGCAAAAGATGTCCATATAGTAAAGTTCTGCTGTATTTCTGTGTTGCGGGAGCATAACGATACTTCCGGTGGCATATAGCGTACGCAAGTCGTGAATGCGAATTTCCTTATAAATGTCCCAAAAGTATTTATAGATATCTTCTTCGGTAATAATGCGATTAGAGATGTTGTGTTTGATTACGTCTCTCGGTCCGATCCTTCGCCAGTAAACTCCCTGATTTTTGGCATTTGCCGTATCGGTATAAATATGGTCACGCAGTCCCTCATAGCTGACAATCGCTTCCTTGAGCATCTCTATTTCCTGTTGCACTTTTTCAATTTGTTTGCCTGCAAAGTCAGCAATGGCGAGGGCATTATCGTCTTGACAGGCATCGGCAATTTCTTTTAAGGAGGCTCCGCCGCGGCGAAAGAAAGTAATGAATTCAATAAATAATAGTTGACTGGAGCTGTAATAGCGATATCCGGTATCAGGATCGATATAACTAGGCTTGAGTAGTCCAATCTCATCGTAATGTCGCAACATTTTTACCGAAACGCCCTTTAATTTTGCCACGGTACCAATGGAAAATAATTTTTTCAAAAAAACACCTTCTTTGATATTGACTCTCCCTTTGTGGGATAGTATATACTCCAAATTAGAAGAAGTCAATAAACCTGTTGCAACAAAATTTTTATTGGCATTCACGGGAATCTGAGACGTTGGATTTCTTGGAATTATTAGGAGGTTATGTTATGGCTCAATATCAATTTGATGTGTTATCTGATACAGAAGTGGTAGAAATAAAAGAAGCAACATTTCGTTTGATGGAACGCACTGGTTGCCGCATTTATTCTCCCGAGGCATTAGAGTTGCTTAAAAAAGCAGGAGCGGAAGTATCTGATGAAAATTTAGTGCGCATTCCTCGGAACATTACGGAAGCGGCCTTGAAAACAGCACCCGAGAAAATTAATATCTATGATCGTCATGGCATTCTTGCAATGGAATTGACTGAGAGAAATACGTATTTTGGTCCTGGTGTAACTTGTCCGCATTATAACGATCCAATTACTTTGGAGCGTCGTATTGCGACAAAGCAAGATGTTATTTCTACTACAATTGTTGCAGATGCATTAAAGAATATCGATTTTTTAATGTCGCTTTGTATGATTGGGGATCAAACGCCGCAACTTGCGGATATCCATGAAGTAGATGCAATGCTGCGTCATAGTACGAAACCGATTCTTACATGGACCTTTGATCTGGACAATTTGAAGGATATTGTAGCGATGGCGGAAGCCGTTGCCGGTGGAGAAGATGCACTTCGTGAAAAACCTTTGTTGATGATGTATTCCGAGCCTACTACACCTCTTTCCCATTCAAAAGAAGCCTTGGAAAAAGTAATGTATATGGCAGAAAAGAACCTTCCTTGTGTCTATTCTCCCGGTATGACCTTCGGAGGAACCGCACCTGTTACTTTGGCAGGAGCATTGACCATTGGTTTGGCGGATGTTTTTGTTGGCATTGTGATTTCTCAATTGGTACGGGAAGGAGCTCCCATCATCTGTAGCTCTAACGGCGGAGTGTTGGATTTAAAAACATTCCAAGCGGCTTATGGTAGTCCTGAGATGGTTTTAATTGATGCTGCCGGGACACAAATTCTCCGTTCCTGTGGTATCCCGAGCTTCGGTTTGGCCGGTGCGACTGATTCCAAATCTTTAGACGCTCAAGCTGCCATGGAGGTGACCGCAGAGATTATTTCTTCCGTGGCAACCGGTGCAAATTTAGTTCATGATTTGGGAATGTTGGATGTTGGTATGACCGGATCCATTCATCTTATGGTATTTTGTGAAGAAGTGGTCGGCTATGCAAAACGGTTGAAGCAAGGGTTCCAAACGGATGCCAATGGATTTGCCGCCGATGTCATTGATGAAGTCGGTCCAAACGGAAATTTCTTAGCTGCGGAACACACCTTCCGTAATTTTCAAAAAGAAATGTATGTTCCGGATTGCGGGATTCGTCAGGACTATAATGCTTGGAAAGCAGCAGGCGAGAAAAATATGGCTGACCGGATCAATGAAAAAATCGCTAACATTTTGGAAAATCACAAACCGGAATCATTGCCTGATGATGTAATTGCAAAACTTGACGACATTGTCAGAAAGGCAGAATCTAGATTTTAAAAGCATCATTGTTTCAGCATAATAAAATCAAATGAATTTTGAAAGGATGAGGCATATGAAGTCCGATTCACTGTTTAATTCGAAAAGAATTCTAGTTTTATTACTTTTGATTTTAGCAGGTGGTGCGATTTATGAATTGCCGTATCTTCGTTATTACTATTATGATGCGCTTCAAGCCGCATTGGAGTTGAATCATACTCAGTATGGTACCTTAATGACAGCCTACGGCGTTACTGCCATGATTTGCTATTTTCCCGGAGGTTGGCTGGCAGATAAGTTCTCATGTAAAAAACTAATCGTTTTTGCCTTGTTTGCCACAGCGGCATTGGGATTCTATTTTTCAACATTTCCTTCCTATATTATCTCCTTATTAATCCATATTTTGTGGGGGATCACAACTTCTCTTATTTTTTGGGCTGCCATGCTGAAAGCTACCAGAATGTCTGGGGGCAGTGAAATCCAAGGCAAACTTTTCGGAATCTTAGAAGGTGGACGCGGGTTACTTCCCATGATTTGGGGAATGGCCATTCTTACGCTTTTCAACTATCTCGGTGGAGAAATCGCCGGGATTCGCGGGGCAATTCTCGCATATTCCGGTATCACGTTGTTGGCTGGTTTTCTGATTCTTTTCTTTTTCAAAGAAAGAAAAGTTGAAGATGAGAGCGATGCCTCAACAGAAAAAGGTAATTTAAAAGAGGAGTTGCTTTATGTATTAAAACTTCCCGGTCTTTGGCTTTTGGCAGTGATTATCTTTGCTTGCTACACACTTTATTGCACCCAAAGCTATATTACACCATATTTTACTGAAATGTTTGGTGCTGGCGCCTCCCTTGCTGCCTTAATTGCTTTAATTCGAACTTATTTTATTGCCATTTTTGGTGGCCCTATTGCTGGCATCTGGGCAGATAAAATTGGTTCTACTGTAAAAGTACTGCGTATTGGTTTATTGGTTGCTTCCATTTCTGTTTTGGCTTATTTAATTATTCCTGCGAGGGAGTCTTTCTTATGGCTTGCTACTATTGCCATGGTTGTTTTAGCCTTCTCTGTCTTTTTAACTCGCGGTGTGTATTTTGCTGCCATTGATGAGCTGGCAATTCCATTAATGTATACCGGAGCAGCCATTGGTTTGGCTTCCTTTATCGGATTTATTCCGGAAGCTTTCGTATATACCTTGGTTGGCCACTGGCTTGACTCTTACCCGGGAATTACAGGATACAAAATCATGTTTACTTATATGTTAATTGTAGGATTGATAGGTTTTGTCTTTAGCTTTATTTTGATTGCCAGAATCAAAAAGAAACAGAAATTAACCAAGGCAGGGGACGACTAAGGTGGATAAAATTTTAATAATCTCACTTATATCGCGCTCTGTTTTCATGATCGCCTAAAGATAATTACAATTTTCTAGCATTGTGAGGTAAAAGTTTATGGCAAAATTTTCATTTGATACACAGCCTAAATTTCGGTTTTTGAACGAAGATGATATACTCAAGGTCCATGATGCGGCATTACAAGTATTGGAAGAAACCGGTGTGTTTTTTGACAGCGAGGAAGCTTTGAATATTTTAGCAGAAGCCGGATGCTCTGTTGACCGGGGATCAATGGTTGTACGCTTTCCCAAAAAAATCGTAGAAGATGCCTTGGATGCTGTTCCGGAATCTTTTCAACTTTATGACAGGGACGGGGAAAACCCTATCACCATTGGCGGCAATTGCTGCTATTTTGATCCCGGTTCTGCGGGGTTAAACTTTTTAGAAGGGGATGGGATCACCGCCCACCCTGCAATCAGCAAAGATATTGTCAATATTTATAAAGTAACGGACGCTTTGGAAAACTACCCAATTCAAACTACAGCTGTATCTTTGGATGATGTCCCCAAGGAAATCACCGACTGTTACCGTGTGTATTTAATGTTAAAAAATACAAAAAAACCTATGGCAGCAGGTGCTTTTGATGTGGAAGGGATTGGTAACATTGCAAAACTTTTGGTTCAAATCCGAGGCAGCCAAAAAGCCTTGAGAGAAAAACCATTGGCATTTTTTGATGTATGCTCTTCTCCTTCTTTAAAATGGACCAATATCAGTTGCCATAATATCATTGATTGCGCAAAGTTGGGGTTGCCCATTGAAACCATTTCCGTACCTATGCCAGGTGCTGTTTCCCCTGCTACAATTAGCGGTTCCCTTGTAATTCATATTGCTGAAACTTTAAGCGGCATTGTATTAGCTCAGGCGGTACATCCCGGCAATCCCATGATTTTTGGGGGCGCGCCCATGACTTTTGATATGCGTTATAGTACGACATCTTTGAATGCTTGTGAATCAAATTTGATTAGTACATCTTATGCTCAGATGTCTCGATATTATGGAATTCCTTGTCATACCTATGCCGGATTGGCTGATCCTAAAGTTGTTGATGCACAAGCAGGACTTGAAACGGCTTTGAGTGGACTTCTTGCAGCGATTGGCGGTGTGAATATTATTGCAGGGCCTGGCATGATTGATTTTGTGAATACGTTTAGTTTGGAAAAGCTGGTGATAGACCATGAAATTGTTGCCATGATTAAGCGGGTCCAAAAAGGTTTTGATGTGAGTGATGAAACGTTGGCAGTGGCGTTAATTCATGCATTGGGGCCGGGTGGCGACTATATGTCTACAGAACATACTTTTCGACATTTCAAGGAAGAACTTTATATTCCTCCCAATATCATCGACAAAAAGAATCGAAATACTTGGGAAGCCGAAGGAAAAAAAGATATTTTTCAACGTGCTCATGAAAAAGTTGAAGAGATTTTAGCCAATCATGAAGTACCTCTTTTGGACAAATCTACGGAGGAAAATTTGGATCAGGCAATGTATGAAATCATGGTGGACATGGGATTTACATCGTTGCCTTGTGGACCCAAAGGGAGATGACGTTTATGAGCCGAAGATCGATTCCCAGTGGCAGTCATGGAATTCTAGGTTATGGCCTTTTAGGACTTGCAGAAGACTCTTTGCAAATGATTCACGAAGCGACCTTGGAGGTTCTTTGGCATACCGGTATTAAAACCCTCTGTTCAGAAGCCAAAGAATACTATGCCGCTGTAGGCTGCACGATCGATGATAAAAATAACATTGTTTATATCCCTGCCCATGTGGTGGAAGATGCCATTATTTCTACACCGTCTTCTGTGCTTTTAGCCGGTCGGGATCCTCAAAATGATATTCATTTGGAAGGAAAACGTGTTAATTTTTGTAATTTCAGTAAAGGAGTCAATGTAATCGATCCTTTTACCGGGGAGTATCGTCCTTCTGTTTATGAGGATCAAGTACGTACTGCCATTTTGGTGGATGCTCTGGAAGAATATGATCTTTTGGATGTGGCGGTGGAATGTCGCGATCTTCCTTCCGAAATCAGTAATTTGGCGAGCTATAAGGCAATGACCGGTCATTCGACAAAACACTGCACGCAAAGTGCACATAGCCGCAGGGAAGCGGAAAAGCTTTTAGAAATGGCCTTTGTTGTTGCTGGAGGGAAAGAGGCTTTTCAACGTCGTCCGATCGCTTCTACGGTTGTCTGTCCCACCAGTCCTTTGACCATCTCACCGGAAACAACAGAACCTATCATTGTGTATGCGGAAAATGGTGCTCCTTGCACAGTCCTTTCCATGGCAATGGCAGGGGGAACTACTCCTGTCACCCTGGCCGGTACGTTAGTTACTCACAATGCCGAGGTTTTGGCCGGTATCGTACTGGGCCAAGCAGTGAAACGCGGAGCTCCGAATCTATATGGGAGTTCCACAACAATTATGGATCTGAGATCAGCGACTGCAACCATTGGTTGTCCCGAATTGGGAATGTTAAGCGCAGCTGTTGCTAAAATGGCCCAATTCTACCAAATTCCCAGCTATGTGGCAGGTTCATAGACGGATAGTAAATGCGGTGATGAACAAGCAGGGTTAGAAAAAACAATGTCCATGTTAATGGCAGCATTGGCAGGTGCCAATATGATTTATGGGCTTGGTATGATTGACCTTGGAATGACGTTGGATTTTAGCCAGATTGTTGTTGATCATGAAATTGCTAAAATGGTAAGAAAAATTATTGGCGGCATTCCCGTCAATGATGAAACCATGGCTGTAGACGTCATTCGCCATGTAGGATGTGGAGGACATTTCCTACAAGAAGAGCATACAGTAAAGCATATGCGTGAAGAACAATCCTTTACTTCATTGTTTGACCGTCGTCCTTATGGGCAATGGAAAGCGGAAGGAGCAAAAGATTTAGCAACCAGAGCGCATGAAAAGATGCTATATATTTTAGAAACTCACCAACCGGATCTGTTGGATTCTGGAACCATGAATATTTTAGACCAGATCATTCGAGATGCAGAGGATGCATGGGCATAAAAATCAATAGAAAAATGAATAGAAACATTTTCTAATTCAAGATCTATGATTTTGCTATTACGAAACACCTGAAATCAGGTGTTTCGTTTTTTTATAATGATTTATGGTATGAGAGTGGAAACTCTATGGCTTCTCTTGCGGAAAATGGGAAAGTATGTTAATATTACAAAGATATAGGAATCGGATCGATCGAGGATGGGGCTGCGTCGTTTTGGCATGTTCCGAGAGGTAAATCTTCCACTGAGCTCCCTAAGGCGATTCCTTAAAAAAGAATAACTCTTCTACCATGATTTTCAAAGTAGAAGAGTTATTTGCAGTATTGGCGCGCCTAGTAGGATTTGAACCTACGGCCTCCGGATTCGGAATCCGTCACTCTATCCCCTGAGCTATAGGCGCAAAAATTACTCATATATTATAGAGCAAAAATCCATTGAAGTCAAATATTTTTTGTGAAAAAGAGAGGATATTATGGCAAATAAGATCTATGATCCCAAAAGTGCAACCAGTTATTTAAACATTGATGTCACCGCACAGTACGCAGTGGAAGCTTTCGCCAAAGAAAATTTGGAAGAGATGATCGCCTGCTGCGGCTTTACGCCCGAAGAAGGCGGTTTTAGTGTTCACTTTATTGACCATGACGTCATGGTTCAATATCCCAGCGGTGAAGTTACCCTGAAAGAAACCGGGGAACCGGTCTCAGTTGTGGAAAAAATTTTGATCCTCCATCACGCGGTTTATTCCGAAGGCGGGATCTTAGTGAAGGACAAAATTTCTTATAAAGAATTACCCAGCGGTGATATTTACATTGATCCCTTTACCAATCGCTGCATCAAAGCGCTGACGGGAATTTTCGCATCTAATTTGGAACTTTTGAAAAAAGCCGTGGCACATACCATCCATGAAGATGAAACCTACGGCGACTACAGCTGTACCATTCAGGTTTTGCCGAAAGTTCCCATTACCCTGATCGTTTATGAAGAGGACGATGAATTTCCCGCCAGCGGCAATGTATTGTTCAATGCCGCCGCCGCCCGTTTCCTTCATACCGAGGATTATAACCAGATCACAGCATTTCTCATCAGCTCTTTGAAAAAAATTGCATTTGCGTGAGAGGAGGAGAATAACTATGGATTCTATGATCAAAGATATAAAACTTGCCCCGGAGGGCCATTTAAAACTCGACTGGGCAGAACGCCACATGCCTGTTTTAAATTTATTCTCCGAGCGATATCAAAATGACAAGCCCTTTGAAGGTATGAACATCAATATCTGCCTTCATATCGAAGCGAAAACCGGCTGCCTCGCTTTGGCGTTGAAAAACCTGGGGGCCAACGTGGCTTTGGCGGCCTGCAATCCCTTGTCAACCCAAGATGATGTTGCCGCCGCTTTGGTGGAACGCGGTATCCATGTGTTCGGGATCCATGGCGCCGATGAAGCTCTTTATGACGAATGCATCACTCGTTCTTTGGAAAACCATCCCCAATTGATCATTGATGACGGCGGTGATTTGGTTCATATCCTTCATACTACCAGAAGAGAATTGATCCCCGATATTATCGGCGGTTGTGAAGAGACAACTACGGGGTTGAACCGTCTGCGCGCCATGGCGGAAAAAAAAGAATTGGAATTTCCCATGATCGCTGTCAACGATGCAGATTGCAAACATCTTTTTGATAACCGTTATGGTACCGGTCAGTCGGCTTGGGCAGCCATTATGACCACTACGAATTTGGTGGTGGCAGGGCAGACTGTTGTCGTTGCCGGTTACGGCTGGTGCGGACGGGGTCTCGCCATGCGGGCCAAGGCTTTGGGAGCTCGTGTCATTGTTACGGAGATCGACGCTGTCAAAGGTTTGGAAGCGTTGATGGATGGGTATGATGTGATGCCCATGGAAGAAGCCGCCGCTTTGGGCGATTTCTTTATTACCGTCACAGGAAATCGTGACGTTCTTTCCAAAAAGGATTTTGCAGTGATGAAGGACGGCGCAGTGCTTTCCAATGCAGGTCATTTTGATATTGAGATCAATAAAGTGGAATTGATGGAAATGGCGGAATCAGTAAAAACTGTACGGGAAAATATCGAGGAATATCGACTGAAAGACGGCAGGAGGATCTATCTTTTAGGAGAAGGCCGTTTGGTCAATCTCGCCTGCGGTTTGGGACATCCCGTGGAAATCATGGATATGTCTTTTGCGGTACAAACCGCTTCTCTGCTTTACCTGAAGGATCAGGGGAGAAATCTTCCCCATGCGGTGAACCCTGTACCTTCTGAAGTAGATAAAGACGTCGCTTCCTACAAATTGGCAAGCCTCGGCAAAAAAATCGATGTTTTGACCCCGATTCAGGAAGCCTATTGGTACAATCGATAAGTTATATACCCTGCTTTGAAAAACTTGAGAAAACAAACAATAAAGAAGGTTATCATATGCGTACCATACTTGCGGAAACTATTGAAAAAGCGGTGGCAAAATTGTCTATGGACGCCTGTTATTTTCTGGGCGAAGATGTTTATTGCGCGTTAAAACATAGCATAGAAAGGGAAAAATCTCCCACAGGCCGGGATATCCTCGGTCAGTTGGTTCAAAACGCCGAAATTGCCCGGGAAGAAGAAGTGGCGATCTGCCAGGACTGCGGCTTGGCAGTAATTTTTGCCGAAGTGGGACAAGACGTCCATATCGAAGGCGATTTTGAACAAGCCGTCAACGACGGAGTCATCATGGGGTATGAAGATGGATATTTGCGCAAATCCACTTGCACGCCTTTTACCCGCAAAAATTATGGAAATAACGCCCCTGCCATTCTTCATGTTCGTCTCGTCCCGGGGGATCAGATCAAATTGACCCTGGCGCCCAAAGGCGGCGGCAGTGAGAATATGAGCGCAATGAAGATGTTCGCTCCCGCCGTCGGACGCAAAGGCGTCGTGGATTTCGTGGTAGGGACCGTTCGCGCCGCAGGGCCCAATCCCTGTCCCCCCATTGTCGTGGGAGTCGGTATCGGCGGTAATTTTGAGAAAGCGCCCCTTTTGGCAAAGCAAGCCTTGCTCCGGGAAATTGGGAGTATTAATGAAGACGAAACCATGGCCCAATTAGAACAAGAGTTGTTGGAGCGGATCAACGCCCTGGGAATCGGCCCCGGGGGACTGGGAGGAACCACCACAGCCCTGGCGGTTCATGTGGAGTCAGCACCCTGTCACATTGCGTCATTGCCCGTGGCCGTTAATTTGAACTGTCATGCGGCTCGCCATAAGACCGTGGTATTGTGAGGTCATATATTATGGAAAAAATTGTATTAACACCGCCTCTGGACAATGAAAAACTAAAAAAATTAAAAATCGGTGATACCGTTTATATCACTGGAACTATTTACACCGCGCGCGACGCCGCCCATAAACGCCTAGTGGATCTGATTGCGGCCGGGGAAGAACTGCCCATTGATTTAGCCGGTCAGATCATTTACTATGCAGGCCCCGCTCCCAATAAACCGGGGAAACCCATCGGTTCCATCGGCCCCACCACCAGCTATCGAATGGATGCTTATGCTCCTACTCTGATGAGAAGAAAAGGTCTCAAAGGCATGATCGGTAAAGGCAAGCGCAGCGATGAGGTAAAGCAGGCCATGAAGGAAACATGCGCCGTTTATTTCGGTGCTACGGGCGGCGCTGCGGCGCTGCTGAGTCAATGTGTGAAATCTGCTGAGGTGATTCTTTACCCTGAACTTGGTCCTGAAGCGGTGCGCCGTTTGGAAGTGGAGGATTTCCCGGTGACGGTAATCAATGATGTTCATGGAAACGACCTCTATGAAGCGGCCATTGAACAGTACAATACAGAAAATGTTTGAGAGGGTAATTTCCTCAAAAGATATTAAAGTCTTTCTAATGTTTCTTTAATTTTTCTTCAATTCTCTTCAAATGTACTGGAGATATGATGATATCATCAAAGTTGCATTGGAGGTAATATGTATGGCAACATTGGAACAAGTTGAAAAATTAAGGGAGAAGACGAACCTCAGTTATGAGGAAGCCAAAAATGTTTTGGATTCCGTCAATGGCGATCTCTTGGAAGCCCTCGTAAAACTGGAAAATGAGGGACGCATTGAGGCTCCCTCCAACGGTACTTACCGCTCCGATCAAGGAAAACAGCAAAACACTGGGCAGAAGAAAGAATACTATACGCCCCCCGATGATGACGCCTTGAGTTTTGGTCAGGTTCTTGGCAAACTTGGTCGCCTTTGTGGAAAGTTGTTCCAGAAAGGCAACAGCAATTATTTAGAGATACGTCGCTATGATAAGACCTTGTTATCGATTCCTTTGACCGTTGTGGCAATTTTAGTGGTGTTCGCTTTCTGGATTACGATCCCCTTGATGATTGTTGGTCTGTTTATGCATTGTCGTTATGTCTTCGTCGGAAGGGATATTGAAAAAACCCCTGTCAATAAAGCGATGACCGTTGTGGCGGATACTGCGGAGACCATTAAGTCCGAAGTTACAGACAATACTGCAAAGCAAAAAGATAAAGATAACAATACAAAAGATGGTAATACACAGGAATAACCTTGAAGAGAAGAGTGTGCGATGACAAAAATCCTCATTGTAGAAGATGAAGAGAATATTGCCCGTTTTGTGGAGTTGGAACTCGGCTACGAAGGTTACGAAACGGAAAAATGTTATGACGGTCGAGAGGGCCTTGCCATGATCAAAGAGCGCACTTATGACTTGGTCCTCCTCGATATTATGCTTCCGGGGCTCAATGGTATGGAGATCTTGCGCCGTATGCGTCAGTTTACCGATACCCCTGTTATTATGCTTACAGCGAGAGACGCTGTTTTCGACAAAGTGGCCGGTCTCGACGGTGGTGCCGATGATTATATCACAAAACCCTTTGCCATTGAGGAACTTTTGGCACGGATCCGGGCAGTTTTGCGTAAACGTGATAGTGCTGGCGCGGCAAAGTCTCACAATTTTTTCACTGTGGGGATTTTGACCATGGATGTGGATCAGCGGGTGGTAAAAGTAGGGGATTCCCATGTGGATTTGACCAAACGTGAATTTGATTTGCTCCACTATATGCTGGCCAACGTTAATATTGTGTTGTCCCGGGAAACGTTATTGGAACATGTTTGGGGCTTCGATTATTACGGAGAAACCAATGCCGTTGATGTCTATATCCGTTATTTGAGAAGTAAACTGGAGGAACCTTTTGGAATTAAAATTATCCATACAGTGCGCGGTGTGGGGTATGTAATTAAAGATGAGTAAAGAAAAAAAAACAAAAAAGTCCAAGAGGAAACATGAGCATCAAAACCGTCAGGAATTTTCCCTTGCCCTTAAATTAAACAGCCGTCTTACCTGGCGTTTGTTTCGGCTGTTTATTTTTATGGACATTTTGATCGTTGTCCTGCTGGCGTCATTTTCTTTATACCATGTTGAGCATGAGATATCGCGATGGTATGAGAAAGACATTTCCCGGCTTTCTCTGGAGGACGGTCCTTGGGAAACTCCTGGCGGTTTCACATTTTCCCAGGGGGGACAGACGCCGGATGGGTATGTGATTGCTGAACGGTGGTATCGTATTTTCGACGCTTCCTGGCAATCTGTTCCCCGTTCCGTTGTACTGCCGGAAATGCCCAACGAATCTATTTTCGAGCGATTGTACGATGCAGATTATGTTTTTTATGGTGAAGATTTTACCATCAGCTATCACTTGGGGAATGATGTCAGTTTGATCTATATGACCTTGGCGGTTCTGCTTGTGGCTGAGGGATTGCTGCTTTTGAGAAGTGTTTATGCCCAAAATAAAATGATTCGTCGTTCCTTGAAGCCGATCTATGAAATGGAGCAGGTGACGCGGTCCTTGAAGCATACGGCATCTTTGGCGGAACTTAGCGACTTGACGGGACGCATTAATAAAATAGAGGCCAAAAATCTCAATACGCGTTTGTCAGTAGACTCTGCCCAAGATGAGTTAAAAGGATTATCTGCTGCTATTAACGACCTTTTGGAACGAATTGAAGAAGCATACCGTTCCCAAGCACGGTTTGTTTCCGACGCCTCCCACGAATTGCGGACGCCGATTTCTGTCATCCAAGGATATGCCAATCTCTTGGATCGCTGGGGAAAGCACGATGAAAAAACGTTGCAGGAATCCATTGACGCCATTAAAAATGAAGCTGCAGGCATGAAAGATCTTGTGGAACAGCTTCTCTTCCTGGCAAGAGGGGACAACGAGGCCATGGCACTTCATCTTGAACAGTTTGATCTCTCTCTACTGGCGGAAGAGGTGGTTAAAGAAAGCCAGATGATCGATGAACATCATCATCTGTACTTTGAGTCTGACGGTCGTCTTTTCATTGAAGCTGATACCCAGCTGACCAAACAGGCCATACGAATTCTGGTAGATAACAGTATCAAATATACTCCGGCAGGGGAGCGTATTTCCGTGAAAACTATGGCTCTTGACGGCATGGCCGCAGTGCAGGTGCAAGATAATGGGATTGGTATCGTTCCTGACGACTTGCCATATATTTTTGATCGATTCTATCGCTCCGATGAAAGCCGTGCCAGAAAAACCGGTGGTACTGGTTTGGGATTGGCTATTGCCAAATGGATCATTCATCATCAAGGTGGCTATCTCGATGTATTGAGCCGCAAAGATTTCGGTACCCGTATTACGGCATGTCTCCCATTATTAGAATATGAAGAGAAAAATATATAAATAATATAAACAGCATCACCGCCGTTGAATGTTTCAACGGTGGTTTCTTATTGCAGTATTACGGCAAGAGTTGCAGAAATAATTCACTTTGGGAAGTCTTTACCTTTGGAGGAAAATTTGTTATATTATTGGATGTAAAGTCTTTGTGGGAGGCGGAAATGAAAAAGCTTTGTGCTAAGATTGAAACTGTTTTGCCTCGCAGCATTGCGGCGAAGGCGGGAATCAAAAACGGTGAGATTTTGCGATGGATCAACGGCAGGGAATTGCGGGATATCATCGACTATCAGTATCTTACCGCTGATGAATTTTTGGAAATGGAAGTTGTCGATCGTGAAGGTAAGTCGCGTCGGATCTCGGTTGAGAAAGAGTTTGACAGTGACCTTGGCATCATTTTTGAAAGTGCGGTCTTTGATGGGATTCGCTCTTGCTGCAACCGTTGTATTTTTTGCTTTGTGGATCAAATGCCCAAAGGCTACCGCCGAACGCTTTATGTCAAAGATGACGACTATCGCTTATCATTTTTATATGGGAACTATATTACTTTGACCAACCTGCGGGAAGAGGATTTTCAGCGTATTGCCGAGGATCACCTCAGTCCTCTCTACATTTCCATACATTGTATTGATCCGTCTATGCGCAAGACCATATTGGGTGTCAGAGAGCAAACACCCATTATGGAAAATTTGGAGCGCCTTGCCGAGGTTGGCGTTCAAATGCACGGACAAATTGTTCTTGTCCCCGGCTATAATGACGGCGATTATTTAACAGAAACCCTTGCGGGTATTGCCTCTTTGGGTGATGCCTTTCTTTCCGTTGCTCTGGTTCCCGTAGGACTGACTAGATGCCACGAGAATGGTTTACGCGTCTACCAAAAAGAGGAAGCCGCCGCTATCATTGATTTTGCGGAATTCCAGCAGAAGGAATTTTTCAGGGAGCGGGGAACAAGATTCCTTTTTATCGCTGATGAATTCTATCTCCTTGCTGGCAGAGATGTGCCTAAAGATGAAGATTATGAAGACTATCCCCAGATTGAAAACGGCGTCGGCATCGTTCGCCAGTTTCATGATGATTTTCGCTATGCCATGGAGGAATTCCCCGAAAATTATCAGTGTGACCGGACCTTTGTAATTGTCACAGGAATAGATGGTGCTAAATCGTTACGTCCCTTGATTGAAGAATTTGCTGGGATCAATGGTCTCCAGATTGAGTTGCTTCCGGTGGACAACTCATTTTTTGGCAGTACCGTAACAGTGACAGGGCTTTTGACTGGTGGCGATATCATTCGTGCCGTGAAAGGGCATGATGCTCCCAACGCCATCTATTTATTGTCGGATGTTTTATTGAAGCATCATACTGATGTATTGTTGGACGGAATTACTGTCGAAGAAATTGCAAAAGAAACCCAATCGGAAATCAAGGTGGTCAGCGGCGATGGTGTCTCGCTGGGAGAATACTTGATTTCACACGGAAAGGATTATTGATATGAAACCCATACTTGCCCTGGTGGGCCGCCCTAATGTAGGCAAATCTACATTATTTAACCGTATCGTTGGAGAACGAAAGGCAATTGTGGAGGATATTCCCGGTATTACAAGGGATCGTCTTTACCATGATGCTGATTGGAACGGTCGTGATTTTATCATTGTCGATACCGGCGGAATCGATTTTCAGAATAAGGACGGGCATATTGAGTCCCGTGTTTATCAACAAGTGATGTTGGCCATTGAAGAAGCCGACGTCATCGTCATGGTGACCGATGGAAAAACAGGACTTACCGATGAAGACCAACGAGCTGCCGCTATTCTGAAACGCTCGGGAAAACCAGTAGTTTTAGCGGTAAACAAAATTGATCATTTCGACATGCTGGATCATTACGAATTTTATCATCTGGGGCTTGGAGAACCGATTCCTATTTCTTCTTTGCACGGTATGAATATCGGGGATCTTCTCGATGAAGTGTGTAGATGTTTCCCGCCGGGAGATCATGGGGAGGACGATAGCGATACGGTGAAAATTGCCTTGATCGGTCGCCCCAATGTGGGTAAATCATCGCTTTGCAATCGGCTTTTGGGAGAAGAACGTACCATTGTTTCAGATATTCCAGGAACCACCAGAGATGCCATCGACTCGATCTTAGAAAAGGATGACAAAACGTATCTTCTGATCGATACGGCGGGGATGCGAAAACGAGGAAAGATTTCCGAAACGACAGAGCGCTACAGCATTATCCGTTCTCTTCGCTCTATTGACCGCTGTGATATCGTTTTAATGCTTCTTGACGCTGTGGACGGCGTAACAGAGCAAGACAAAAAAATTGCAGGTTATGCCCACGAAGCGGGAAAGGGGATGTTGATCGTCGTCAATAAATGGGATGCCATTGCCAAAGATGATAAGACGATGAAAAAATTCGAAGAGGACATTCGGGAAGAAATGGCATTTCTGCAATATGCACCTATCGTCTATATTTCTGCCCTTACCGGCCAGCGCGTTGACAGAATCTTTCATTGGGTCGATTATATTGCTCAGCAGCAGAGTATGCGAATTCCCACGTCCCGCTTAAACGAAGTGTTTGGCGAAGCGCTGCGGCTGAATCCACCGCCTACTGATAAAGGTCGTCGGTTAAAATTATACTATGGCACCCAAGTTGGGATCAAACCTCCGAAATTTGCCATTTATGTCAATGACCCGGAATTGGTTCATTTTTCCTATGAGCGTTATTTAGTCAACCAGTTGCGGCAGAATTTTGGATTTGAGGGGTGCCCGCTTTGGTTCTTAGTACGACAAAATAATGAAAAAACAGATTAAAAAGTTCACGGAGGTTTGAACGATTCATGATGGAAAAGGTTTTGATTGTTATTTTTGCCTATCTGTTAGGTTCCATTCCCTCGGCGTATATTTGCGGCAAAGCCTTTGCCGGCATTAATATTATGGAACACGGCAGTGGCAATGTGGGGACGACCAATACATTTCGGGTGCTGGGATGGAAGATCGGTATCCTCGTTTTTGTGATGGATATGGGCAAAGGGTTTCTTGCAGCTCTATTGGGCTATTTTGTCGGCGGAACGGTTTTGGCGGTAATTTGCTCTGTTGTGGCAGTTTTGGGGCACACTTTTTCTCTGTTTCTTCATTTTAAAGGGGGAAAAGGGGTTGCCACCGGTGCGGGGGCCTTGTTGTTTTTGGTGCCAACTGCTTTTGTTTTGGCCATTCTTGTTTGGGCGATCTTGGCTTTTGCCACGGGGTATATTTCCGTGGCTTCCATGGTTGCTGCTTTAAGTAGCATTCTTTTTGTGGTTATATTCTCGCATCATATTTCAGTTATTGTTTTTGTGGTGGTGTGTTCCCTGTATATCATTTACAAGCATATTCCGAACATTAAGCGTTTGGCTGCAGGAACGGAAAATAAAGTGGATTTAAAAAAGAAATTCTTTAAAAAATAATTTAGAAATACATACCATTTTTATAACATATCGTGTCATAAATATTTCCCTCCCTCATAGAATTAGATGTATAAGCCGCAAGGCAATCTAAGAGGGAGGGAAATTTGTGGAAAAGGCAGATGTGTTACAACATATCAGCGAACGCACCGGGGGCGATATTTACCTGGGAGTGGTTGGACCGGTTCGCACGGGTAAATCGACATTTATCAAACGATTCATGGAATTGCTGGTCCTTCCCAATATCGAGGAATTTCATGAACGTGAAATCGCCCAGGACGAATTGCCCCAAAGCGGCGGCGGCCGCATGGTAATGACAACGGAGCCAAAATTTATTCCATCTAAGGCGGTGGAAATTAACGTGCGGGAAGGCATTGATATGCGTGTCCGTATGGTGGACTGTGTCGGTTATTCCGTGCCGGGAGCTTTGGGTTTTCGTGAAGATGAGGAACCGCGTATGGTCCATTCCCCCTGGAATGATATGGAAATACCTTTTGAAGAAGCAGCGGAAATTGGAACAAGAAAAGTGATTTGCGACCACTCCACCATCGGAATTTTGGTCACTACTGATGGTAGTATCACCGATATCGAGCGCAACGACTATATCAACGCTGAGGAGCGGGTCATCACTGAATTAAAAGAACTGGATAAACCCTTTGTCGTAGTATTGAATTCTACGGATCCCCAAGGAACTGTGGCACAGTCTTTGGCTGAAGAAATACGGGGAAAATTTGACGTTTCCGTTGTTCCGGTGAACGCGGCAAAAATGGAAAGTGAAGATGTTATTGAAGTTCTGCGGGAATCGCTTTATGAGTTTCCCGTAACCGAGGTGAATGTGAATCTTCCCGGCTGGATCCAGGAACTAGATCAAGACCATTGGCTTCGCAGCGCCTTGGAATCGGATATTTGCACAGTGATTTCCGATATCGCCCGCATTCGTGATTTGGATCGCGCTGTAGAGGATTTGCGCGATGTGGAACACACAGAAGGCGCCCTTCTCGCTTCCATGGATTTGAGTACTGGGATTTCATTTATTGATGTAGGAGTGGAACCAGGATTATTCTATCAAATTCTTGGGGAATATGCAGGGGAACCCATTGAAGGGGAGCATACCATTATGCGTCTGATCAAAAACTATTCCGTATCGAATAGAGAATGGGACAAGATAAAAGACGCTATGTCGGAGGTGCGAAGCAGCGGTTATGGAATTGTGACACCGCAGCCGGATGAAATGTATTTGGAAGAACCGGAACTGGTAAAAGAGGGAGGACGCTTTGGCGTAAAGTTGAAGGCCAGCGCTCCAAGTTATCATGTGATTCGCGCCAGTATCTCCACAGAGGTCACACCTTTGGTGGGGACCGAAAAACAGTGCGAAGAGCTGGTACGCTTCATCCTCGATGAGTTTGAGGATGATCCCCAGAAAATTTGGGATACCAATGTTTTCGGAAAATCCCTTTACGAATTAGTGCAAGAAGGGATCCAAGGAAAACTTTGCACTATGCCGGAACATGCCAGAGAAAAATTGCAAACGACCTTGGAGCGTATGGTCAACGATGGCGGAGGTGGCATCATCTGTATTTTGCTGTAAAAGAAAAGGAAGCGAATTCGCTTCCTTTTTTTCATTGTATTTGTCGGAAATCAATTCCACTCCAAAGGTCCATGGGCTCAATCCTTTGGAGTTTATTTTATAAAGTCAAGGTTCCATCATACCATATTTCTTTTTGATGCGATCCAGCTTCTCGATCATGGGGTTGGCCAAAATCCATAAAAAGAAGAAAGTAGAGGCACCGTAGACGATATTAAAGGGTAGACCGGAAATATAGTAGGCTAGGGGCCCCGTCGTGTTCGTATCAAAGGCCATGGTCATGATGGTACAGGTGTCCATAATAAATCCATAAACGATTAAAGTGCAAAAGAATCCAAAAATACAAAGGTACAGGCGTTTTTTTGGCAATCTGCCTTTTTGAAAAAGAATTCCTGCCAAAAATCCGATTAACCCCAGGGCAAACATTTGCCAGGGAGTCCATGGCCCTTGACCAAAGAAAATATTGGAAGCGAACATCGTCAGTGCGCCGCAAAGAAATCCTGCTTCGGGACCAAGACAAACACCTGCAATGATCACAATGGCCCAGACCGGTTTCACTGCCGGCACCATAAAGAACGCTGCACGTCCTACCACGGCAATGGCTGCTAAAACCGCAATGACTACCAACTCTCTGGCTTCGGGTTTGCGCTGTTCAAAGATCATAAAGAAGGGGATCATCGTTTCAATAATGATCATCATACTGATAAAGTAGTACTGACGATCGTTCATGAAGAGAATGCCAAAAGCAATGGTTGCCGGAATAACCAGTAAAATTAGGATTGCTGCCATGGCCAAACGTTTTTTTACCCTTCGTATCAATAGTGCCATAAATGCAATGGCGTAGGCCACAATCATAGCAATACCCCCGGCGCCCATGGAATATTCGGCATCAGACAATGACTGTTCTGTAATGACATGGCAAATATAAAAATATGTAAGAAAAACAAGAGCCGTAGCGACGATAGAGGCAATAAAGGTCCAACGGGTATTATCACTGGTTTGAGTTGCTTTATTTTTGCTGAAGAGCATCCCCAATCCGAAAGCGGTGACGAAGGTAATGGACCATCCCATGATTTTAATGACGGTAATGAGTCCCTTTGCCGTTTCTGGAAAAGATTTCGCAATATCACTCTTATAAAACTTCGTCATAAAGTCATACAAGCTGAAGGTAGTGATAGTATCATTGGTTGTAATATTGATAAAGGGCATCACAGTACATACCAGAGCCACCACTAAGGCGGTACGGGAGATTTCTCGAATGGATCTATTTTCGCTTATTTTATCTGTAAGTTCTGCCTGCATAATTCTATTACATCCTCATTATTGACGGCATTGGTAAATATATGCCGTGATAAGCGGTTGGCTGACGTGGTATAGAAACTGTTACCGGAAAAAAAGCGATTTGGCGTGTCAGTTGTTACGATATCACCATCGAAAAACATGGAGCAGCTGTCTCCATATCGAGCGCAAAACTCAATATCGTGAGACACCATCACGACAGTCACGCCTTGGGTGATGAGTTTTCGCAAGATTTCCGCTAGCTTGATTTTAAAGTAGTTATCCAGTCCCTTGGTGGGCTCATCCAGTAGCAATATTTTCGGCTCCAAAAGTAGAACTTTTGCCAAAGCAGCCCGCTGCTGTTCGCCGCCGCTGATGTCGTAAGGATGCATTTGTAGCAAATCGGTGATTTCCACCAGTTCGGCGACATCGCGGATCTGCTTTGCCTGTTCTTCCCGGGGGATTTTTTTATCCCGCATCATTTCCCAAAGATCCAGCTCCACGGTTTTTTTTACGAAGAGGGATTGGGGATCCTGGGGGAGAACCGCCAAATTACCGACGAATAGATCTCTGTTTGTATACTTTTTGATATCTTTCCCATTGATAAGGACTTTTCCACGATAAGGGTGGAGAATGCCGCTCATGATTTTCAATGTGGTGCTTTTCCCTGTGCCGTTCCCCCCTACAATACAAAAGAGACTGGCCTTGGGAATATCCACGGAAACGCCTTTTACAATATCGTTCCCGTCCTTTTCATAACGGAACCACACTTCTTTTAAGCGGATGATGGGATCTTGATGGTTCAGTTCTTGGGTGTCGGTGATTCCGCGTTGTTTTACCTTTTTACTCTTAAAAATCTCCGAAAGCCAACTGCGACCTTCCCGTACCGTCAGAGGACATTCCAAAGAACTATCCACCGCAGCATAGATTTGCATGGGGGAGGGCATTGCCACAAACATATCGTTGTTAGTGGTTTTTAATTGAGAGCCGACATCTCTGGGGGCATCGTCGGCAATGATGGTTCCGTTTTCCATGACTACGACGCGGTCGGCATAGGGAACGACGTCTTCTAGACGATGCTCGATGATGATCACTGTTGTTCCTACTTCACGGTTAATTTTACGAATGGTTGCCAAAAAATCAGCTGCGGCAATGGGGTCCAGTTGGGAAGTGGGTTCATCTAACAACAAAACCGAAGGCTGCATTGCCATGATGGAGGCCAAATTTAAAAGCTGCTTTTGACCGCCGGACAGTTCCGTCACATTTTTCATAAACCATGTTTGAATCCCAAAGTAACTTGCCATTTCGGCCACACGCAAACGAATGGTGTGGTTGTCGGTGCCCAGGCTCTCCAAACCAAAGGCCAATTCGTGCCAAACTTTATCCGTCACGATTTGATTGTCGGGATTCTGTAAAACGTAGCCAATCTGAGACGCTTGATCGCGAAAACGCACTTCTTCCAAAGGTTTGCCAAAAAATCGAATTTCTCCACTTTTTTTACCATGAGGTGCCATGACTGTTTTTAACTGCCGCATCAGCGTGCTTTTACCGCAGCCTGATTTGCCGCAAAGGGCAATGAATTCGCCGGGTTCTACTATTAGGTTTACATGATCCAATGCTTTTTTCTCCTGCTCAGGATAGGAGAACGTCAGATTTTTGATTTCATAACATGCCATTTTATATCCTCCGTTATATCGATCATCATGGGAAAAAAACAAAGAATGCCATAGGCAATGTAGGTTACTACCGACAGCAAAGTCGTTTCATTCATAATGAACCATGGATAATATGCGATAAATACTTTACCTGTTGCCACCACGATAAAAGCGAACAGCGCCGGAATCAAAATGGAAGCTGCAACCAGATAATCCCTGGTATCAAAACGAAAAATGGAAAAACTAGTGCGGCCGGAGAGTCCGTAGCCTCTGGAACGCATGGAGTCTGCAGTTTCGATCCCATTTTCCAGTGCCCATGTTGTCATGATTGAAACAATTTTCATACCATTTTTTGACCGCTGGATAAAATTTCCGTTGGTGACATCCCGTCCCATACATTTTTGTCCGTTAGAAACCACTTTGATCTGAGCCTTAAATTTCGGTACAAATCGCAAAATCATAGAAAGCACAAGAGAAATGGCAGGTATGATACGTCCAAAAAGATAAATGAATTTATCCGAGGTCATCACTGCATTGTAACAAGAGAACCATATGATCACAGTGACGAACATGGTGGCAGCGGCCAGACCATAGATCAGCGATTCTAATGTCAAAGGATTCCCACCGGGAAAATAAGTCAGAATGGTAGCGCCTTCATGGTTAAATAGCGGGTTCATGACTGCTGCCAAAATTAGTAGTGGCAACATGGCGCAAAGGTTAAACAATACCGCCCGTCTTCCATTGAGATAGATCGAATAGGTGATCGATGCTAAAAAAGATATCATAAGAAAGACGGGTTGCATCATAAACATCGTAAATAAGATGACGGTGGTAAAAAACGAAAAATTGATGATCGGGTGGAGTGTGGAAAAAGCGTCTTTCATTGGGAACCTCCATACAGAGTCCTTCCGCAACAAAAAACGCTCTTTTCATAAAAAAAGCCTGCACCAAGTGCAGGACAAAAAGGTACCGACAAAACCTCAGTCACGGAAGGCTTGGTTGAAACCGCAAATAAAGTTTTCTGGCTTCCGAGCGCGATGCTCGTATCACAGTGGCCGGACCGCCGGGGATTCGAACCCCGTTACCTTTTACATTTGCATTGTTTTATTTACTTTATTGATTATCATATCAAATTTTACGTCATGATACAAGAGTTATTTAAAAAAATCATTTTGGCCCAATGTTTCTCGATTAGTTCTATATTTTCGAAATAAGAAAACTTAAGTGAAAAGTGAATGTTAATTTTTATGTTATGTTTTATGTTGTGGCAAGAAAAAATTTTTATGTTATAATAGTAATAAATATATCTATGATATGATTTGGTTTTAGTTTCAAAATATTAATGCCCGGTAAGAGGAGGAGCCAATGATTTCTTTGGATCGATTGATGTCAAACTGTCCTTATGTGGCAGATTTATTTAATCGCTTGAAAGACGCCGTTTATCTTTGTGATGAGAATGGAGCAATGCTTTGGATTAATAATGTAGCGGAAAAATTAGACGGGTATTCTCGTGAGGAAATCTATGGAAAAAGAATTGAGGAAGTTTACGGCTTAACTGGGGACGCCAGCCCCATGTTAAAAGCGTTGAATCGGAAAGAGATGGTGGACGAGCAGATTTTTCGTTATGTTGCCAATGGCAGGGAAATCATTCAAATTTGCAATGCGGGACCCTTGTGGTCTGAGGGAAAAGTGATTGGGGCCTATACAATTCAAAGCGATGTAACGAATTTAAAAGAGATCCTGGATCGTTATATTACTTTGCAACAGCATGTATTTGAGGATCACGACCAAACATTAAAAGTAGAAGGATTTGAAAATCTGGTTGGGGATGATCCTCAATTCTTACAATGCAAGGCCATGGCGCTTCAAGCTGCTCGTAGTGATTCTTATGTAATGATCGTAGGGCGTACTGGCAGCGGCAAGGAAATGTTTGCCCGCTGTATTCATGATAACAGCGACCGGAAAGATGGACCGTTTATTGCAATCAACTGCGCCGCGATTCCGGAAAGCCTTTTGGAGAGTTTATTATTTGGCACGGAAAAGGGAATTTATACCGGCGCTGTGGAACGACAGGGACTTTTTGAACAAGCTGCCGGAGGTACGCTGTTTTTAGATGAAATTAATTCCATGCCATTGGAATCTCAATCGAAATTGCTACGTGTTTTAGAAGAGCGGGTTGTACGTCATCTTGGCAGCAACGATGAAATTAAAATCAACGTTCGTATAATTAGCAGCAGCAATACCATGCCCCGTGAGGCTATTGAAAACGGTGAAATCCGCGAGGATTTGTTTTATCGTTTGTCGGTAATCAATATCATTATTCCGGATTTAGTAGAGCGAAAAGGCGATGTTTTTCTTCTGGCCAATCATTTTATTGCTTACTATAATGAGCGATTTCATAAGCATATCATGGGGCTTGACGATGAAGTTACCCGTTTTTTTCTCGATTTTTCTTGGCCCGGGAACGTACGTCAATTAAAACATTGCATTGAGTCTGCGATGAATTTTGTAGGAAATGAGGACTATACCATTCAGATGCGTCATCTTCCCCATTATCTTTTCGACGGTGACTCCCTGAATGAACGATACACCCCTTACCGTATGGGCTATGGGGAAAATACCTCAGAAGAAACAATGACTTCTCGTTCAAAATCTAATATTTCCAAAGAAGAAAATGTGTACGATATCATTAGAAATCGAGAAAAATCTCAAATTATCGATGCCTTGTTAGAAACGAGCGGCAATGTTACACGCGCCGCCAAAGTTTTAGGGATTTCCCGCCAATCTTTGATCTACCGTATGAAAAAATATAATATAAAAAAATCTTGATCTAGGGGCTACAAAAACAATCTTTTTTATACGTTTTTATACAATTGAGTGCAAAATATTACCATAATGGCAAAACAATAAAATATGACCTCTTTTTTCTATAAAAAATGCCTGCATAATGCATGTTAGAAATTTTTTCTTAATGTAGTATTTTGGCATAAAATTTGCTTATAATTACTAAGTAGATTATGAGCGATTGGGTAAAATCCGCATAAAAAGAAAATTATTACAAATAATGAATGAAGATAATCGCTTACGGGATACTCCCGAAAAGTTTCCTATGGTTACATCTTTTGGCATATGCGGTTCGGAAAAAACAGATGGATTGCGAATATTTGGCTGCTTCGTGGAAACGGATACGGGTTGATATCAAATATTACAGAGATAGGTACCGTGTATCAAAAAAATAAGATTGTAGTATTGCGGTACAACAAATGAGAGGGGTCGTTTTATGAAACTATTAGGAAAAGTGGACAAGACCATTTTTGGAGTATCAGTAGTGGTGTACGTATTGATATTCCTATTCATTCTTCTTACTCCAAAAGTGGCGGAAACAAGTGTGAATGCAATTTTAGGATTTACATTGTCGACGGTTGGTTGGGTTTATATTTTAGCCTACGCATTTATTATTATATCCTTTCTTGCCATCGGTGTAAGCAAATATGGTAAAATTAAATTGGGACCTCCCGACTCGAAACCGGAGTATTCCTTCTTCAGTTGGATGGGATTGCTCTTCGGTGCGGGACTTGGCGTAGGCCTCGTTTTTTATGGGGTTTATGAACCGGTGTCCCACTTTATATCTGCACCCTTTGCTGAAAGCGGTAGTGCGGAAGCAGCTGCCGACGCCATGCGTACAACCTTTTTCCATTGGAGCTTCTTACCTTGGGCTAGTTACGGGATTGTCGGTCTTTGTATGGCATATTTTGCTCACTGCAAAGGGCTTCCCAGCCTTGTGTCTTCGACATTCCAGCCAACGTTGGGAGATCGCATCAGTAAGGCGCCGGGTAAAATTATTGACGCCTTTTCCTTAATTGCCGTAGTTTGCGGTGTATCCATGTCCGTAGGGTTTGCTGCAACACAGTTTGTCAGTGGTCTGAATATGCAGTACGGCGTGCCAAATACTTTTTTCACTGTTGCTCTTGTCGTAGTGGTCATCGGTGTATTATCGACTATTTCCGCTATGAGTGGAGTTGCCAAAGGGATCAAGGTCATCAGTGATACCAATATGTATATTGTTTTGCTCTTGTTGGTTTTCACGTTGATTTTTGGTTCTACCGTTTATTTGATTAATACATTTTTCCAAAGTATGGGGGATATGGTATTTAACTTCCCGTGGCTATTGTTTTTCTCCGATAGCTTTGAGACCGTATCAAACCATACCGGTTATGACTGGGTAGAAAGTTGGACCATTTTTTATTGGGCTTGGTGGGTTGCGTTTGCTCCCTTTGTCGGCGGCTTCCTTGCAAATATTTCCAAAGGAAGAACGATTCGTGAATTCGTTTTGGCCTGCCTTTTTGTCCCTGGGATTTTGTGCTGCATCTGGTTCACTTTCTTCGGCGGTGAAGCGATTCACCTGACTCTCTTTGAAGGTTCTGATGTGGCTGTGGCCGCGGCGGCGGATACGAATAATTCTTTGTTCATATTCTTGAAGGAACTTCCCTTCTCCGTGGTTACGATTCCTTTGTCCATGGTGTTAATCCTCACTTTGATCATTACTTCGGTGAACTCTTCCACTTATGTTGCTGGGACGTTAAGCGCCGGCGGCGACTTTGTTCCTTCCCTCGGATTGCGCGCTTTCTGGGGAATTTTCATTGCCTTAAACGCAATTCTTTTCTTCTCCATTGGCGGTCTGGATACCTTAAAGAATATTGCCGTTGTTTTTGCTTTCCCCTTCATCATTATTACTGTACTAATGATCTTCAATCTCTTTAAAGAATTGAAATCTACATATGGAGAAACTATTCAATCACAAGGAAACAATGCGGCATCTCAATCCGTACAGGAACAGCAAGAATCGAAACAGCAGATCTAATTCACCGTTGAAAGAACAAACGCAATCAAAGGATAAAAAGCAGTTTCATCCAAAGTAGAAACTACTTATGTTTTATAAGATCACGGAAGAACCGACGTGTAAAAAGGCGTCGGTTCTTTTATTATAGCTGAAATTAATTGTTGGTCCGATAAGTTTTTGATTCCGTGTTCGTTGGGTAATTTCGCTCTTCCTGCAGACGTTATGATTTGAAGTGTTTAGGTGCTCTGTGAAACATTATAAGAAATGATGTTTGGTCCCCATATTTTGTCAGACTCGTTTGGTCGAAGAAAAAATAAAATAGCAGCCATTACCATGGCTGCTATTTTAGTATCAATATCACCATTTTTATTTTCTGGGGATGGATTTATATAATTTGTCAAAATTGTATATTTTCCGTTGTTATCTCACGATGTATCGCAACCATAAACCGTCTTCGGCAATGCGTTTGACTTCTTTCAATTGAAAGGAGACCGGTGTTTTCCCGGCAGAAAACTTTGAGCGCTCAAAGATGGAAACTGACGTTGTATTGCCATCGGCCACCGGCGCAATCACCAGGCTCAATTCATCGATTAAATTTTCCTGAAGAAAAGACCAATTAACGATGGCGCCTCCAGCTATCATAAGTCGCTCAATTTGGAATAATTTTTTGAGCTTTTTTAGGAGAAGGCTGCAATCTATGGTGGTTTTCCCCGCGAAAATATAGGAAATATCTAATTGTCGTAAATAAGCAAGGTAGGCAGGGGACGTCTGTTCCGTCAACACCTCAATGACATGGGCTTTGGGCCGTCCTCTTTTTTGGATCACATTGGAACTCCAGCCTAAAATTCCTTGCGGGTCAATGGATACAATATAATTATTCTCATGGGACTGGCTAATATAATCCTCTTGGGGATACTTTATTTCCGAACTTGGGAGCTCCGGAGCAAATCCATCTGAAAACTCCTTGCCATAGTTGTCGTCCCATAAAGAGTTGCCTGACATTGATAAAACTCTCGGAGTTTTCCATATTCCTGTAAAGCAGGTTTTGCTTGTGGTACTGTCATGAATTCGCCGTCGATTTTACCGTCCAAAGAGCAAATCATGTGACATACAACAAAAGGTCTGTTCATTTGAGTTATCCTCTTAATCTTGTTTTAGCTTGATAAGTCAGTATAATGTGGAGATTTTTTGCATCCATCTGTTCACATTGTTAGTGTTATTGAGTATAAAACAAAATGGGGAAATGATTAAAACTTCATTTTTGATCTACTTGTATTTTAATAAAAATATTTTTTGATAATTTAATAGACACGATTAGTGGTAAGGTACTTATTTTAGTGATGAGCCGTCATGGAAAGCATTGCCTACCTTCTCATCCACTTTAAGGTAAGTATTGTGAACTGGATCAAAAATGATAGGTTGAAGCTTTGCGGCATCGATATTCCCGTCATTACCCAAAATGCTTTCATCTGCGCTTATATTGACGATCTCTCCGATGACATTTCCATCTTCATTGATTTTGATCAGCTTGCATTCCATTGCCATCGGCAGTTCTTCGATGAGGGGTGCGTCTACGTAGTTACTTTTTGTGGTATGAAATCCGGCTTTTTCCATCTTTTTGGGCTCTTTGTTGGCGGAAACCATTCCAACGTAATCGGCCGCGATGACTTGAGCAGCATTGGCAAAACTGACGGTAAAAGCACCTTTTGCTTTGATATTGGCGGTGGTTCTATGGCCTGCGCTGAGACACAGTACCACTTTGTCTGCATCGTACAACCCACCCCAGGCGGCGTTCATGGCGTCGGCGGTGCCATCGTCATTGTAAGTACCAATAATCAATACCGGCAGCGGGTACATCCAAGGTTTTTTTCCAAAATTTTTTCTCATGATGTGTTCCTCCTATTAACTTAATTGAGCATTTTTATTCGGTTTTGTCATGTATTTTTGTAAGAAATTCAATTCCTAATCGTTATTTCTTATTTCTGTTTATCTACCGGGGGAACCATTTCTGCGTATTTTTTCAACAGTTCCGGAGTGCTGTTATAATAGCGCTTCTGTTGGTCCATAGCAGCGATCTCTGCCATTTCCGTATCGGTGAGTGTAAAGTCGAACAAATCAATATTATCTCGGATATGTTTGGGATTTTTGGAACCGGGAATCACAATATTACCGTCCTGAATATGCCAGCGTAAAATAATTTGGGCATTGCTTTTGCCGTATTTTTTCGCCAAGCGGCCGAAGATCGGTTCTTGAATCAATGTTTGGTCACCGTGTCCTAGAGGGTATCAAGCTTGGATCACAATACCGTGTTTGTCCAAAAACTTTTTCATTTCTTTTTCCTGGGAATAAGGGTGAACTTCGGTCTGTAAAACTGCCGGTTTGATTTCACAGATGTCTAAAATTTCCTGCATCTGTTCGACGGTAAAGTTGGATAAACCGATGGCCTTGACCTTTCCTGCTTTGTAAGCCTTCTCCATCAGTTTATATCCGGCAATATAGTTACCGGCGGGTTGATGGATTAGGAGTAAATCAATATAATCGGTTCCCAATCGTTCCAAGGTATTTTCTACGGCATCGGGTTGTTCGTAAAAAGTAGGCCAGAGCTTTGTTTCCAGAAATATTTCTTCTCTGGGAATGCCTGACTTTTTCATTCCGCGGCCTACTGCTTTTTCATTGACATAGGCGTTGGCGGTGTCGAGCAAACGATACCCGTTCTTCAGCGCACTGAGCACCGAAGCCTCAGCTTCGTCAGGTGATAAAAGAAACGTTCCAATCCCCGCCATAGGCATTTTTACGCCGTTATTTAAGATCACATACTCCATAAGTCATCTTCCTTTCTAAAAAATAGTTATAAAACCGCTGTTGGTTGCATTTTTATTTCCACCATGTTTCCGCTATCTTGTCATTTAAAGGTCGACGTTATACGTCGGTTGTATTAACGAACGGGGGATTTTTATGTTTTAGGGGAAATTTTACTGCCGCCGAACACTTCGGACATTTCCATGTGATCCAAAATCTCATCGATTTTGTCAATTTCTTGCTGCGAAAGAATGATATCGTCAGCACTGGCATTTTCCTTCATACGCTCTGCTTTGCGCGTACCGGGAATCGGTACGATCCATGGTTTTTTGCAGAGCATCCATGCCAGGGAGATCTGAGCGGGGGTGGCGTTCTTTTCCTTGGCCAGGTCATTCAAAAAATCCAGAAGAGAACGATTTTTCTCAATGGCTTCATCAGTAAACTGAGGCATAGTGGCGCGATAGTCGTACTGTTGATCAAACTTAGCACCTTTGCCGTATTTGCTCGTCAGAAAACCGTTAGCCATGGGGGAAAAGGCTACAAACCCAATGTGAAGTTCCTCTAATACAGAGAAAAGCGGTTCATAATGGCGAGCCATCATAGAGTAGCGATTTTGTACCGCTGTCACCGGGCAGACTGCGTGAGCGCGACGCAAATACTCTTCATTGGCCTCCGAAATTCCCCAGTGGGTGATCTTGCCTTCGCGCATGAGTTCCGACATTGTATCTGCAACTTCTTCCGGGCTGACATTTGGATCGATCCGATGTTGGAAATATAAATCAATATGATCCCTTTTTAACCGTTTTAATGATCCTTCTACAGATTTTTTGATGGTAGAGGGACGGGAATCGGGAACCAATGGGTAAGGATATATGCCGCTATCTGTATCGAATCGCAAACCAAATTTTGAAGAGATTATGACCTCTTTGCTGTAGGGAGCCAATGCTTTTCCCACCAGTTCCTCGTTGATGTGGGGATTTTCCTGTGTCCCGTAGACTTCGGCTGTATCGAAGAAGGTATATCCCAAAGTTACTGCCTGACGCAGTAAAGAGATTACATCTTCGCTTTTTGTGGGCGCGCCATAGGCATGGGAAAATCCCATACAGCCGAGTCCCAGAGCGGAAACTGTTAAATCTTTTCCCAAAATTCTTGTTTTCATAGGATACTCATCTCCTTATGATTCTATTATAAGAGCAGTATATAGTGAACGGAAGTCTCCAATGGTTGTTCACTGTGAATGAAAAGGTTATGACCCGACATTGCCTCCCTTTTCCAGACCTTTCCATGTATGCCCATACATAGAAAGGACAATGGGGAGCATGATTGCTTCAATAATCAGCTGCACCCATATCATTCCGTAAAGTCCCACCAGCCAATTCATCAGAAATAGAAAGGGGATGTTCAGCGCTCCTTGGCGGCAGAGACTTAAAATAGATGATTGCAAACCTTTTCCCATGGCCTGCAATGTGTAAATAATCAATGCGTTTACTGAGGTGAGGGGAACCGCCAAACAAGCGATGCGAAGAAAGGACGCTCCTAAAGTGCTGGTTTCTGTCTCTTGAATAAAAGCGTGTAGAATCCACGGAGCTAATCCCAGAAAGCAAACTACGAATCCCGCTGCAATTGCCATTGCAGTTTTCCAGGAAAAAACGGAAACTTGACGCATTCTTTTGTGATTTTTTGCTGCGTAATTGTAGCCAACCAGGGGCATGAACCCTTGACACAACCCCATGCTGATTCCCAGAGGAAATTGATCGATCCGTTTCACGATGCCGTAGGCTGCCACGGGGATATCTCCGTAGCTCGCCGCCAACCGTACGATCACCATGTTGGAGGCATTGGCTAGTCCCGTGGTCAAGGCAGAGGCCAATCCTACGGAAAGAATCATCGGGCAAAGCGGAAAGAAAAATACTGGGGAAGTAGTGACATGGTGATGTTATGCCTCATTCTACAAAATATTGCGATCAATAGTGACATTGCTCCTAAGTTGGAAAGGGCCGTGGCGATTCCTGCGCCGACGAACCCCATGTTTAATCCGAACATAAAAATTGGATCCAACAAAATGTTTAATCCTCCACCAAACATCATTCCTGTACTGGCTTGTTTTGCATATCCTTCACTGCGCAAAAGATGGGCCAGCGTCATCGTAAGCATGGTAGGGATGCCACCCAACACCACCACCCAAAGCAAATATGATTGCGCATAGGTTATATTTGCCTGACTCGCGCCTAAAAATTCCAGAAGGGGACGATGAAAAGTCAATGATAACAGGGCAAATAAGAATGTGCAAATCGCACCGCCGTAAAAACAAAAGGCGGAAACGTATTTCGTACTTTCGTGGTCCTGAGATCCCAGCAAACGAGAGATCAAGCTGCTACCGCCAATGCCGAAGAGATTGCTCAAGGCTGTTAGTAAATTAAACCAGGGGGAAACCAGGGTGACAGCTGCTACCATATAGGGATTGCCCAGTTGTCCGATGAAAAATGTGTCGGCCAGATTGTAAATAATCGTAACAATTTGGCTGATAATGGTGGGAATTGCTAAAGTCGCCACTGCCTTGGGTACAGGCATGGTCTCAAATAATTCTTTTTCAGAGAAATCTTCCATGGTATCTGTCATTCCTTCTTTCTTTTTGGTTTTACTATGGTTCGACAGATATGGAATGCAGGCCGTTCCCATCAAAGGGAACGGCCGTATCAATGGAATGTATAAGTTAAATGATATTCTGCTTTTATAAAGCCAAGAGTCTGTTGTTTTGAAAAGTATTTATCAGCTAACGGTCATAATAGGAGCTCCAGCCTCCTCGGACACCAAATCCGTGGAGCATATCTCCATCTCCAGACGTACCGCATAGGCATTGGCGAGGAATTGATCGTAAAGCGGATCTTCGGTTCCGTAGCAATAAAATGTAGGAGGCAGATCTTCCTCACGCAATGGGGAAGCATTTCACCGCTGAGAATCACTTCTGGAAAAAATCACATTACGGCAATATCTTTTTTGTCAATGTTGTATTCCTCGGCCTGGGCGCGCACAAAACGTACCGCCCAGGCCAAATCCAAAGCGCCCTCTTGCTGCGTATAAGGGCGCAGACCAGAGCATTGATATCATAGTCCATTCATGGCTTCGGCCACCTCTGTGACTTCGGGCCAATCGCTGCGAAACTGGAAAGCGCCGCCGGGGTAAATAAGAATCGCT